>JAISNW010000038.1 GCA_031276055.1 Deferribacteraceae bacterium
TGCAAGGTAAGAAAGCTATCTATTCTTGCGCTGCTCAACAACAGTTATAAATAGAGCAGTTTCAAGACCAGGGAATAGGTTATGCGCCCAATCAATCACAATCCCCTTATCTTCGCACATCTCTTGCCACACCTTAGCAGATTCCTCTAACTGCAGCTTAAACCAGAGCGTGCGCGGGAGGACGGGGAGGAACCTTGGCGGATAGCGCATCTCGGTGAGCTTTACCCCCCTTGCGCGCACCTGTTTGCCGCGCGGGCTCATGAGCTTAAAGTTGTCGCCTAACTCCAACGCCTTTATTATATCCCAATCTTCCATATCAGCATGAATTGCTAGATAAACTTCACTCGCACGGACAATATCCTCTGTTCTCAGCTCTGCATAAAGGAAGTTTCCGTCTTCTATGGAGATAAAATCCCGCTTAATATAGTTTGCCCCCCCTTCTGCTGAGATTAGAGCGCGGATATCGCCTATTATTTCTCGAAAAGCAAGAGCATAATCATCATGCTGATAGCGTTTAATCTCCCGCAGCTCGTTTGCAGGGTGGAGAGCTGAAAGTTCCGCCCGTAAGGAGGTAAGCTCAACATATAGATCAAACGGGGAGATCGCCCCTGAGACTAGAAGGGTTGACAGCCTGCTCTCATACAGATTTAATACTTTAAGTTGAAAAACGTTATAGGCGTCTATCCCTGAAAAGTTTTCCGCCTGAAATTTAATGGTGGAGAGGGTATGAAAGAGTTTATCCCGCGTGCGCCTAAGATCAAAGAGCAGACCTAACGCCTCGTCCATCAGAGGGCAGTCGGAAGTCAAAAGAACAAACGGCGGAATATAGTTTGCATCGATGGAGAGCTTTGCTTCCGCAGTATCATAGCTGACTGCCTGCAGCTTTAAGACCGGTAGGAGCTGCATATCCTTAGAGTCGTCAAGATCAGTTAAAAGCCTAGCGTTTATCTTACGGGTAATAAGGGATATCTCATTGCCGCCGTTATTTTCGTCTCTAACTCTTGTTTCTTTTGGCAGGTAGAGTTTCTTTTCAGCCTCTGAATCCACTGCTAAATTTGCCTCTAACTCAGACCAGTTAGGCGTTGCAATATAAACTGTAATTTCAGCGGGGAATTTTTTTAAGGTTTCAGTTAGATCAAGCGGCTTTAATATACAGTTGCCTGGTTCGCTGATCTCCAGCCCATCAGGCATGATCGCCGAAAAACGCCTCACAGTGATCCTAGAACCGCTTAAAGCCTCCAGATCAAGTTCAAAATCATAGAGCCCATAAGGGAAGGGTAGAGAAAATGTGCGGTTTAAGCGGTAATATGAGGCGGTCACACGTTGTAAAAGCTGAAAGTGGTGGGGTTGCAGAAAGAGCCCGTCATTAAAGTGCGGATGTTGTTCAAATCTCATCTAGTGTTCCTCAATTATCTGTTCATTCAGGGAGCAGTCTGCGGTGCGCTCTTTCCTGCGGGTTCAGGATTCACAGGTTTCTCCGTCACAGGCATTATCAGCTTAGGAGCTACCAGCAGATAAAGTTTTCGTGCAAGTAAAAAACGGCTCTGCATGTCAGCAATGTATATGCGGGGATCAGGTGCATGCTTATCGGGCGAAAAAGGGAGATTAACCACCGCTGCAATCTTTTCAGGGTTTTTAGCCAACCAAACATCCCATATCTTGTCGCCTGAAGAGAGTTCCACAGGCGCAGTGCTTGTATCGGAAAAATATATAGTATAAGGCGAAAGAGAAGCACGGAATGAACTGTCAGGCGCAAAATATGCGTCGATTCCCGCACTTCTAAGAGCGATCGCTTCATCTGCGGTAAGCGCCGCTATATCCACCTCAAGCGAAGGATAGAGAGAGTAAAAGGTTTTGAGATCAGCTGAAACCCCTGTGGTTATATTGTATGTATGAGTGCAGGAAATCAAGAAGGTTGACGAGAATAACAACGATAAGAATAAAAGAGCTGAACGCATATTTTTTCTACCTACCTAAACAGCAAGTATAAACATTTCTAACTAATTTGGCAACTATATTTCCCTTAGAAAGCAGCCTCTATGCAAGCAATTATTCCATCCTTGCATACAGAGCTGTTTTGTTCTAGTATAGCCAGAGGGTTAAGCCGCAAAAATGTTAGTTCAAACCGTATTGAAAAACTTCCGATGCCATAAAGATTTAACTATAGAGTTTTCCAAAAACCCATTCTATATTTCAGGCAATAACGGCACAGGCAAAACCTCTGTTATAGAAGCGATCTTTACCCTTTTAACTTTGAAATCCTTTAGGAGGATCAATATTAAAGACGCTGTGAGCTATGGAGAAGAGTTTCTAAGAATATCTGCGCTCTTTGACGATAAGCCTCAGTTGGAGATGGTCTTTTTTTACGAGAGCCAGAGGCGTCTGCTGATAAATGGGAGCGAAGCGGCGTCAACAGACTTTTCGCATATTTTCCCCACTGTATGCTACTCGCCTGGCTTTGAAACTCTATTCTCAATAGATCAACAGGTGCGGAGGGTCAGCCTTGACAGGATAGTATATTACACAAACAAGCTCTATGTGGAGGATGTCCGAAACTATAACGCCCTTTTGATCCGAAAAAGAGCAGAATTGGCGGCGGAAAAGCCTGATCATGGGGTTTTAGCCGCCTTAAATGTTCAATTAACCCCCCTTTCTGAGAAGATCTCCCGCACCCGGAACGCCCTTGTTGACGAGATAAATCAAGAGATCATCTCCGATCCGCTTTATGACGAGCTATTAGGAGGGGTTGTTTTGGCTTTGGAGATAAACCCTATGATAAAAAATTCTAGGGAGCTGCCCGCTAAACGCCCCCTCTGCGGCTGCCATAAAGACCTTTTATATCTAAAAAAGGATGGGGTTGTTGTGGAAAAGTTTCAATCTTTCGGACAGAAGAAATCCGCTCTCCTATTTATACTTTACCAGATTTCAAAAATCATTGAAAAAAAGAGAAATCAAAGTATAATCCTCTTACTAGATGACTTTGAGGCTGGTCTCGATGGTAATCGCGTCAAGCTGATAGAAGGCTTGTTTCTAAACGGAAATAACGGATTAAGCAGGCAGGTTGTACTTACAGGAATTAGCGCGTCCGCGCGGAGTGCACTGGTTTTATAATGTTTGGAGGGGTTTTAATAGATGATGGAGTACAGCGAAAATAATATAAAGATTTTGGAAGGGCTGGAGGCGGTGCGGCATAGGCCTGGGATGTATGTAGGCTCTACTGGGCTTAGAGGGCTGCACCACCTGATCTATGAAGTAGTGGATAACTCTATAGATGAAGCCATGGCGGGGTTTGCAAAAAATATATCTGTAAAGATTAACCTTGATAACTCTGTCACCGTTATAGACGACGGGCGGGGAATCCCTGTGGGGATGCACCCGCAGGCAAATATTCCCACCGTTGAAGTGGTGCTTACCATCCTGCATGCGGGCGGGAAATTTGACTCAGATACTTATAAAACCGCAGGCGGGCTGCACGGTGTGGGTGTTTCTGTGGTAAACGCCCTTTCTGAATGGTTGGAGGTTACTGTCCATAGAGACGGAGGGGTATATAAACAACGTTTTGAACGAGGAGTAAAGGCGAGCCCATTAGAGAAGATTGGAGATACAGATAAAACAGGCACCACCGTCACCTTTAAGCCCGATTTACAGATATTTGAAACACTTGATTACTCTCAAGAGACGGTTGCAAGGCGGTTGCGGGAGCTCTCCTTCTTAAATTCAGGGATAAAGATTGTATTTGCCGATGAGCGCACCGATTTTTATAACGAATTTTATGCAGAAGGCGGTGTGTTAAGCTATGCCGCCCACCTCAATAAGAATCGCGATATATTAGTCGCTCCGGTGCTCTTAAAAGGCGAATCGCAAGGGATTGAAGTTCAAACTGCATTTTTATACAATGATAGTTATAACGAGCTTATAATGAGCTACACCAACAATATACACACCGAAGAAGGCGGAACGCACGAATCGGGCTTTAAGACGGCATATACAAAGGTATTTAACAACTATATAACTAAGCACTCTCTCTTAAAGGAAAAGATATCTCTTACAGGGGAAGATATACGGGAAGGGATGATCGTTGTTCTATCGATCCGTATGACTAACCCGATCTTTGAAGGGCAGACCAAAACCAAACTCGGCTCCAGCTCTGCTAAAACAGCTGTTGAAGCTGTGCTGAACGAGAGGCTCCCTGATCTCTTCGAAGAAAACTCTACAATGGTAAAAAAGATATTGGATAAGTCGCTGCAGGCGTATCGCGCTAGGGAGGCTGCACGAAAGGCGAAAGAGTTGACCCGCCGCAAAAACGCCCTTGATTTTTCCACCCTGCACGGCAAACTTACCGACTGTCAAGAGAAAGACCCCGCCCTATGCG
>JAISNW010000152.1 GCA_031276055.1 Deferribacteraceae bacterium
AGATATTTATCACCTCCGGTAGATATGAATACCATAACAAAGGCGTTGACATCCTCCTTGATGTGCTAGGTTCTATAAAATCTGCTCTAAGCCAATCAAACACCACCATCCTTATGTTATTAACTGTAATGGGCGGGCATAACGGCGTAAACCATGACGCCATTTCGGGGGATCCTAATAAAAGATCAGATCAGGGCGAAAACTGGATTTCAAGCCACTATATCTATAACCAACCGCAAGACGCCATCTTAAACGCATGCCGTAAACTCGGTTTAAATAACGCTGAAGATACAAAGGTTAAGGTGATCTTTCTCCCCGCTCTTTTAGACGGCAATGACGGCTTTCTCAATATGACGTATTACGAGATTCTCACCGCCTGCGACCTTGGGGTGTTCCCATCTTGGTATGAACCTTGGGGGTATACCCCGCAGGAAGCGATCGCACACGCCGTTCCCACCATTACCACAGATCTATCGGGCTTTGGAATATGGGTTCGCGAAGTTGATGCAAAAAAGAGCGGGGTATCTATCCTATCAAGGCGGAATACACAATATGAGAAGACAAAGGAAGAGTTAAAGAATATCTTGCTCGAATATGCAAATATCTCTCCTGAAGAGCTTGAAGATAGACGGCGGGTTGTGCGCGCTTTAGCGAGCGAATGTTCTTGGGAGCACTTCTTCCCATATTATTTGCAAGCTTATGTTCTTGCTGCCTCGAAAGCTGAAGAGCGCGTCGCCTTTGAAGCTGAATCTACCTCCGATAGCGGAGCGATCCGTCTAACAGGCGCTGTAAATACAGACACCCCAACCCTTAGGCTTTTCACAGCGGTTGCTCCACTCCCATCTGCAATATCAAGGATTAGGGAGCTTGCCTATAACTTCTGGTGGGCATGGAATCCCCTCTGCACAGAACTTTTTTCAGACCTAAACCCGCAAGTTTGGGAATCTAGCGAGCACAACCCCGTTGCTGCTATGAAATCCGCAAGCACGCAAAGGCTTCGCTCCTTAGAAGAAGATGTAGTATTCTTGCGCCTATATAACAGCGTCCTTGACGGGTTTGATAAATATATGAAGACGCCGCTTAAAACCTTCGGCAAGATCACGCCTGAACGCCCTATTGCTTACTTCTCCACTGAATATGGGTTGAATGAGTGCTTACAGATATACTCCGGCGGTCTAGGGGTGCTTTCAGGGGATCACCTGAAATCTGCCAGCGACCTATGTGTTCCCCTTGTCGGCGTAGGATTGCTATATAAAAACGGTTATTTTCATCAACAGATCGATAAAGATGGGCGGCAGGTTGCAGTATACCCTGAGAATGATTTTGACAACCTCCCCGTTACTATAATTAAAGACGACGAGGGCGAGCCGCTGCGTGTGGATGTGAAACTACCGGGGAGAACTCTATTTGCTCAGATATGGCTAGTAAATGTGGGGCGGATCTCCCTCTACCTTATGGATACAGATATTCCTGAGAATACCCCTGACGACCGCCGCATAACAGCGCGTCTATATGAAGCTGATAGAGATATGCGCATCCGTCAAGAGATTCTCTTAGGGATCGGAGGGGTGCGTATGCTGAACATATTGAAGATCACCCCTGCCTGCTACCATATGAACGAGGGGCACTCCGCATTCCTCATTATTGAGCGGATACGCCATTTAGTGCAAGAGAAAGGGTTGACATTTCAAGAGGCGGGCGAGGTTGTTAAAGGTTCAAACCTCTTTACGACGCATACCCCTATAGATGCAGGCAATGAAGTTTTCAGCGTTGAGCGGATGCACGATTACTTCACCCCCTATGCCCACAATATGGGGATATCTTGGGGTGATTTTGTAAGTATGGGGCAGTTTGCGGGCACAGAGCGGAGCAATATCTTTGAGATGACGGTCCTTGCCCTAAAATACTCGTATAAAGCAAATGGTGTGAGCGAGCTTCACGGTTATGTAGCTAGGAATATGTGGAAGAATGGGTGGAAAAAGATTCCCACAGTTGAAGTGCCTATAGGCTTTGTCACCAATGGGGTTCATATGCCATCGTATGTGGGCTATTCTATGCAGATGCTGCTGCAGAGGGAGCTTAGCGAAAGCTGGATATATGAAGGTCCTGAGTCTCCTATATGGGAGCGGATCGACCATATTCCCGACAGCCAGATTTGGAGCTCAAAGCAGCTGCAGAAGTCGGCGTTGATCTCTCGGATACGCGAGAGCCTCCCTGCACTCTTCAAGAAACTTTCAGTCCCCTATGATCTGCAAAAGCAGGCTTTGGCGCACCTTAACCCCAACTCCCTTATTATAGGCTTTGCAAGACGTTTTGCTCCATATAAGAGGGCAAACCTTTTATTTGCAGATATAGAGCGTTTCAGCAATATTGTAAACGATGAAAACCACCCCGTTATCTTTGTTTTTGCAGGAAAAGCGCACCCAGCGGATACTCAAGGGGCGGATATTATGCAGAGCGTAATCAACTATATGAGAGATCCTCGTTTTATTGGGAAGGTTTTCTTCATAGAAGATTATGATCTTGAAGTGTCGCGCTGCCTTGTGCAAGGGTGCGATGTTTGGCTTAACACCCCGCGTAGACCCTATGAAGCCTCCGGAACGAGCGGACAGAAAGTGCCGGTAAACGGAGGGTTGAATCTGAGCATCTCTGACGGGTGGTGGTGCGAAGGGTATAACGGAAAGAACGGGTGGACTATAGGACCTGTGGCGAGAAATGAGATACTCCTTGATCAGAACGATTACAACGATGCATCTTCGCTCTACACGCTCTTAGAAGATTCTGTCATCCCCGCTTTTTATGGGCGCTCCTCTGACAACCTCCCGCATAACTGGATTGAACTGATGAAGAACTCCATGAAAACTCTTGTCGGCATGTATGGCTCTAACCGCATGGTGAATGATTATGTTCACGACTACTATATGCCTGCAGCAAGACGTTATCTTGATCTTGCGGCTGAAGACAACTCCCTTGCTAAACACATTTCGGCATGGAAAGCCTCTGCAGCAGGGAGATTCAGCACTGTAAAGATCAACGAGATCACGATAGACGGGCTTGAAAACAACCAGATGAAGATTAACGAGCCTATCAGCATTAAGGTGTATCTAACCGCAGGAGAGATGATGCCTGAGGAGCTGCTTGTGCAGTTTGTGGTAGGTTCAGGTTCTGGCAGCGAATACACATCAAAGCCTGATATAGTTGAGATGAAACGGGCGGGAGTAAACCGCAACACCCTTATATATAAAGCCAAATATATGGTATCTAGGGAAGGCAAACAGCTTTACGGCGTGCGGGTATTTCCGGTGATGAAAGGGCTTGCTTCCCCGCTAGACACGCAGCTTGTGCTCTGGGGTTAGACAAGAGTTAGACAAGGGGTAGAGGCGGCGGCAAGCCGCCTCCCTCTGAAAGCAGCGGGATAAGATATTTTATACGGCAAATGAGAGGATTATGCTGAATTCACCCTTTTCTTCTCTAGTTTGCCACATCTCACCTAAAATCTCTCTGATAAAGAGGCGGGAGTATAGAAATACCGCATCGTTTTCAAATACATCATCACTAAAAAGTTGTCCGTCTTGCTTAAAGTTTGGCTTAAAGGTGAATAGAATCTGGTAATCTAAACTGTCTGCTGTAATAGTAAGGCGAAATTCTCCCCAGAGCTCGGCTATCCGCCGCATAAGTTTTGTAAATAAAGCCTCGATCTCTTCTACATAAGCCGTCAACTGAACTAGCTTTGAAAGCTCATCTTCACAGATTATGGCGGGAAACTTTTCCCGTTCGATAATGCTGGAGAGCATCTTGCTGGGAGAAAATAACTTTGAGCCTTCATTAAAGCTAAAGAGCCGTTCAAAACTATATAAATTTGCAATCTGGCTAAGCGCTTTTAGAACTATAGCAGAGCTATTGCTGTCTATATTAGAACTTTGTATATAAGAAGTTATTAGCTTGCAGCGCATATCTATATAACTGCATAAATAGTTATAAATACTCCCTATCCCGCTTGTTCGTAGGGAGCGGAAACGCTCACCCTTTTTGCGTTCTATCGCAGAGCGGCGGAAAAACGGATAATTCTTCCCATCTATTGAACTTTCCGACCTCCCTGCCTGCTTAACTTTTTCTAGTTTATTCAGCATCTCGTCGTATTTCGCCTCTTTTTCAGCGACAAGCTCATATATCCCTAAAACTCCGATGATCTCCCCGTTTATATTAAGGTTGGGTATCTTACTAATCCTATACATCTTTTCCACCTGGCCGCCTATGTTGAAACGGCTCACTCCCGTATAATACTTCATCTTCCCTGTCAAAATGTCCATATCTTGTCTTTGCATCTCTTCGGCTGTCTGGGGTGGAAATAGGGCGGAATAGCCGCGTCCTAATATCTGTCTAGAAGTTAAGCCAAGCATTATCTGTGCGGATATATTCGCCCTCAATACCGCCCCCTCTCTATCTGTCAAGAGAAAAGCCGAAGGGAAACTGTTTAAGATAAAAGATGTTTCGGTTATCTCTTTCAGATTGGCAAAATATTCAACCGCATAGCGGTTTACATCAGAAAAAGAGGCAAGGGCGGCTTGAGAAGAGATGCTCTTAATAAAGAGGATTACCCAGATTCTGCTCTCTGAAATCTTTAAGATTACCTGCTGGGAGTGGACGCAATCAGAGCTATTAAGCTCTTTAACAACAGATTCTCGGTATTCTTCTGCGATAAATTCAAAAAAAGAGTTTTTCCCGCCCGCTTTCCAGTTGGTTAAGCCGAGCAATAACTCGCCGCGCGGGTTTATATAGGTAATATCGCCGTCGGTTGGATTAATGAGCGCAAGCCCTGAATATGCGTTATTAAAGATAAGTTTATATACATCTCTGCTATAGAGGAGATATTGAAGTTTTCTTAGCGCTATATATAAAAATAGCGAAACCAGCAGCGCTAATAACAGCTTGCTTATTATAGTTATTTTAAGGGGTGTAAATTCTTGTTCTTCTAATTTGGAATATATATCAAGAGAGCCGCCTTCAAAGTTTATGGTTAAAATATTCCTAGGCTTGTTCAATGCCTTAGGAGAACCGCCGAGGATATAGCCATTTTCAGCATCTCTTACAGCAATAGCGGCTTTCCCTTGAAAATAGGTGAAATAGGCGTCTTTGGAGAGAAAGTCAGGTTCAAGCAGGAGTTGAAGGCGGCGGGCATCGCTAAGCGTAAGCTCATATATGTAGGAGCGTCCAGTTTTACCTGTGCTTGCAGGGTTAAGATAAAAGTTAAATCTGCCTATATCCTCAGGCAGGGCAACTGCATCCTCTAAGTTAAGAGCAGATATATCCTCATTACCGAGGGCGGCAATGGTTAAAAGGTTATGAATCTCTTCCGCCTGCATATTGCGGCTTTCTATCTGCCCGCCTATATCCCTTAGACAGAGGGCGAAACTGTAAAAGAGTCGGTTTATTCTATCTTTGAGAAGCTCAACTCTATGCTCATTTTCTATTACAGCACGGTTTTGCCCTTCTCTAAATGCCGCAGTTTCTCGAATAAGGACGGCATATGCTGTAAGTAGAGCAAATGTAATAGCTATCCCTGCAGCAAAGAGTCTAGAAAAGCTCATCACTTAAAAAGAATAGTATTCCTTAATAAAGCGGTAGATAAGGCGCACGCCGAAACCGGAGGCGTCTCTGCCGAAAACTGGATGCTCATATTCCAAAAAAGCGGGGCCTGCAATATCTATATGAATCCAAGGATAGTTGTCTACAAACTCTTTTAGGAAGAGAGCAGCAACTATAGCCCCTCCGTATTTTGGTCCGCCGGCCATATTTTGCAGATCGGCGCTCTTGCTTGCCAACCTCTCGGAATATCTCTCATATAGAGGCAGTTCCCAAACATCTTCCCCCACTTGCAAGGAAACATCCGAGAGGTGCTTGCTTAAAAATTTGCGGTTTGTGAAAACTCCCGCTATATTATCGCCCAACGCGACGGCGCATGCCCCCGTAAGGGTTGCAGCATCTATTATTAAGAGGGGTTCAGTTTTTGTGGCGAGGTATAGAGCATCCGCTAAGATAAGCCGCCCCTCTGCATCAGTATTTAACACCTCTACCTTCTTTCCTGACAGCGATAGATATATATCGCCCGGCCTCATAGCGCCGCCTCCTATAATATTTTCCGCAAGAGGGATATACGCATGGACATTTACCTTGAGTTCAGAGGCTGCTATAAGGTTCACCACAGCAAACACCGTTGCTGCGCCCCCCATATCCGCCTTCATGCACTCCATCCCTTGAGATGTTTTTAGATTGCTGCCTCCGGAATCAAAGGTTATCCCCTTGCCTACTAGAGCGATGTTCTCAGTTTTATCAGGCGCACCTTTATATACTAGCTTTATAAAACGAGGCGGGTTGCTGCTCCCCTTTCCAACGGCGTCTATAAGCAATAGACCGTTGCTCTTAATAGCTGTTTCATCTAACACCTCAACCTTTACGCTTTTATATAGATGTTCAGCTGCATACTGCTCAAAGCCGATAGGCGTCATTACATTTGGTGGGAAGTTTATTAAATCTCTAGCGAGATTCACATATGTAAAGGTTAAGCTCCATTCAGATGCACTCTGATCAACATAGCGTTTCAAACGGGTTGAGGCGGTTATAATCTCCGCTTCAGCCAGCTCTAAAGGAGGTTCGCTCTTAAACTCCTTAAAAGAGTAATTGGCGAATAACACCCCTTCAATAAAAGCTGTTGTATAGGAAAAATCTTTCCCTTCATTATACACATCCTCAAAGGCTATAATGGAGAAGGAGTATAGTTTATTATTTAGAAGAGTCTTTGCAACTTTTGCCCCTAACGCTCTATATATAAATTGGTCTTTCGGCTCTTTTGGAACTGACAGCAAAAAAACCTTTTTAAGTTTCAGCTCTAATGGGACATAAAATGAGTTTATCTGTCCATCTTCAAAATCAAAATAATCGGACTGGATAATAGTTTGCAGCTCATCGTCTATGGTTTTGCCGGTAATATCTCTTAAGACCGGCATATTCTTATACACAGGGATGATTATCGCCTCTTTGCGCGAATTGACCGCCATCTTGTTACGGCAGGAAATTTTCATAAACGCCTCCACCCCCAGATAGTAGCACAGAAAGGGAAAAAATGAAAGCAGCAAGGAGAGTTGTAAAATAGCTGATATATAAGCGGCAGCCTTCCGTAAATTCCACCTTTGCCTTTGCACAAAAAGTTAGGGGCTGCTCAAAAAAAACCACCGTTTAAAATAGACAGGCATTTTTGTTGCACTTAGTGGAATTAAAATTGACAAAAATTGAGAAGCTAGTATTTATAGGATTCTATTGCTTACTGTTTTTGATTAATTAAATTAAATGCCTGTCTATTTTAAACGGTGGTTTTTTATAGACAGGTAGAAGGAATTGGCTTAATTGTGAGAGTGTTTGCCGCCATATTTATTATCCTCTTAATTCAAACAGCATATTCTTCGGAATTTTACTTTTTGGGTGAAGTTGACTGGACGTTAGGGGTGGATAATGATCTAGATTTCAATAAAAATACATCAGAATCGCCATTTTTTAATGCTTTTTTGCTTAAACTTAGGGAAGACGCCTATCTCCCTTATAATTTTGGTTTAACTGCCGAAGTTCACTTAAAGTATAATGATGGGGATGATGGCAATCCCTACAGCTCCTATAATGCGGATAATGATGAATTCAAAGTGCGCAATGCCAGCATAAAATGGGATTGCACTGGCATTAACAGTAGAATCAGAGCGGGGATTCAGCCGATAGAACTGCCTAGCGCCACCTTTGGCAACCCCCTCTTCAGCGGTTATATAAACGCGCTGAATATCAGCACAATAAAACCAGAAAAGGTGTATTGGCAGCTCTTTATAGCGTCCCCCATCCAGAACAACGACCGTATGCCAAAGGCAAACTCTGCCGTTATAGGCGGCGGCATCCTAGATTTTATCGGTGAAAACTTTGAATTTGCGCCTTATTTTATTGCAGCATATCTAAAACATCAGGAGGATTCAACCTTTGATTGGGCAAGCGCTCCAAACAATGCACACAGCTACCTATTAGGAGGCGGCGCCGCTGCTAAATACAACTTTAATAAGAATATCTCTGCAGCGCTTGATCTCGTAATAGCGGACACCAACAATTCAGGTCCTCACCACTATGAGAACAAAGGGTATTTTTCCGCCGCCCTCCTTGAGTATGATATTCATTCAGGATTGTTAGGCTTGTTTGGCTGGTATTCCTCTGGAAATTCCTCAAAACTTCAAAACCATAATGACTATGGGCTTTTACCAACCATGGCGGGAGAGAGCAGCTTTCACCCTACAAGGCTTGCCTTCAAAGGTGATATCTCTGAAGGGAGGGATGCTGCTGTTTCAGAGAATTCCGCAGGCACAGCAGGTATTGGAGTCCACCTAAAACAGCTGCGTTTCTTGAGCAATTTAGAGCATATATTCCGTCTGGCTTATATAACAGGGACGTCTACAGATCAAGGAGCGGGAGCGCCTGCTGCAGTAATAGTTGAAAGTTATGCAAAAAAGAGAGGCGAACCTGCTGTAATGACCGATAAGGACTATGCTCTGGAGATCGATTTTGATTCAGTGCTTGATATAACCGATTGTATAAGAGCCGCTCTTGAGATCGCATATATCTTCAGCGGCTATGCAGATAAAAGATACGACACAGATATATACAACGTTGAACTCTCCATAAGGTATATATTCTGATATGGCGCTATTGTTTACGGCGCTCCTATAGAGTTAAGATACGCCGCCAACATATAATGGTTTGCTCTGACTGCTATCTCTAGTGCGGTTTGTCCTAAATTATTGCGGAGGGTGAAATCAGCCCCCGCTTTCACAAGCTCTTCAGCAGAGGATGCAGAGCCGAACCTAGCAGCGTGCATAAGCGGGGTCTCGCCCATTATATCTGCATCATTTACCAGAGCGCCGCGGCTTATAAGCTCTCTAATGGTAGATATATCTCCCCCTTGAGCTGCGCTCATAAGGGGCGTCAACCCTTGCTGGTTCTTGAGGTTGACCAGCGCTGAGCGGCTTATCAGGTTTGAAGCGATCTCAGGATAACCGCGCACCGCGGCGATAGATAGTGCAGTATCGCCGTTTTTAGCTATTATATTAGGGTCTGCTCCTCTACTAAGGAGGTAGTCGGCTGTAGGTCTGCTTCGGAAAGAAACACTATGCATAAGTGCGGTATAACCGCGTACATCCTGCGTATTAAGCTCTGCTCCTTTTTCAATAAGCGCCATGACGGAATTAGTATTGCCGCCGCGGGAAGCGTGCATAAGCAGCGTCATCCCAGCTGAATCTGCAACATTTACAGACAATCTGCTTGATTCTATATTGGCAAGGAGGTTTGCAGCGTTTGCAGAACGAGCGGCGGAGAACAGGTAAGAAGGCGGCGGAGAGGCGGATGGCTCAACCGTTGAATAGCCCAGCGACTCCACCGCTTTTGCGTAAAGCTGCGTCTGCTGCAGCCTCTCCCTAAAGATAAAAGAGAGGCTGGCCGCGGAAAATAGGAGTAAAAAGAGAAAGAGGCGGATTTTGCTCCCCATAAGCTATAATTTACCTCTTACGGCCAGACCTTTATATCATACTCTGTGCCTGTAACGTTATCACCCCTAGTGAGATAGTCACGGAAAACCTCTCTTTTGACCGTTTGTTCGTAGTTTCTGAGCTGACCGATCCCCGCTCTAGTGTCGCCGTCGTCAAAATACAACTCATATCCGCCTACGATGCTGTAAGGGGTGAAACCGGTTCTTAGGGTGGTGACAGGATTATCATTGATAGTGCCTTTGTAAACCGACAAGCACAAAAGGTTGCCCCCATCTTTATATCCGTTCTGACCGACATTAGTATTAGTGCCGCAAGGAAAGAGCGCCCAACGGGCATTCTTGATGTCAAAGTTGCTGATAAAGTCACTATCTGAAATTAAACCTGAATCCACAAGGTCCGTAATAGCCTCTTTATACTGCGTCAAACCGCCTTCACAGATATTACCAGGGCAGAGGGATGTCTGGCGCTCAAAAACCGAGAGCGCAGAGCGGATCTTCTCTATCTTCCAGAGCTCCTTTCTAAGTTCTGCTGTGCGTATCATGGAGCTGCCTTTGACAAGCATTCCCATAATAATTCCTATAATTACAAGAACTATTGCCATCTCATACATTGTAAAAGCTTTCCT
>JAISNW010000204.1 GCA_031276055.1 Deferribacteraceae bacterium
TAACACTATAAGGGGCGGAGAGGGCAAAAGCTCTCCTGATCCTATTGCCGCCGTCAACGCATCCTACCTTGCCTCTGTTATGGATGAGTTTATAGTTCCTATCCGCATCGATGGGGTTGACGGAGCGGTAAAAGACGGCGATGCTCTCTTTTTTATGAATTTCCGAGCAGATAGGATGCGCGAAATCCTCTCTGCCTTCTGTTTAGATGAGTTTAACGGTTTTGAGCGGGGGGTTAAACCTAATCTCAACCTCTTAACCCTCACAGAATATGACGAAATGCTGAAAGTCCCCGCCCTATTCCCGCCGGAAGAGCTGCACAACATATTAGGAGAGGTGGTTAGCGGTAAAAGGCTAAAGCAGCTGCGCATCGCAGAAACAGAGAAATACGCCCATGTAACATATTTTTTTAACGGTGGACGTGAAGAACCGTTCCCTCTTGAAGAACGAATAATGATAGCCTCCCCGCGAGATGTCGCCACCTATGACTTGCGCCCAGAGATGAGCGTCCGAGAGGTGACGGACGCCTTTATAAAACGTTATGACGAGGGGGATCTCGCCCTTGCGGTCATGAACTTTGCCAATCCTGATATGGTGGGGCATACGGGGGTGGAGAGCGCCGCCATCGCTGCCTGTAAAGCGGTGGATGAGATGATCGGGAAGGTAAGGGAGTGCGCCGATAAATTTGATGCAGCTCTCTTTGTTACAGCGGATCACGGCAATAGCGAGCAGATGTGGGATGACATCCACGATCAACCCCACACCGCCCATACCACAAACCCTGTGCGGCTCATTATGCACAACACAGAATACCGCTTTATCACTGAACACGGAAAACTTGCCGATATAGCCCCTACCATCTTAACTGTGTTAGGGATTGAAATTCCTGCAGAGATGACGGGCAATCTTTTAATTGCAGATAAAGTTTGAACCTATGCTCTCCTCTGTTTTTCAAACTGTCTGCATCGGCTGCGGAGAGCTATGTGCATTTGACGACATCCTCTGTAAAAAGTGCACCTCGTCTATGAAAGTTATTAAAACCCGCTGTTCAAACTGCGGACACCCCCTCAATATAAGCGCCTCCTATTGCAGGCATTGTGCAGAAAGAGCAGTTGATCACTACTATGCAGACTACTCCTTTGAAGGTTTTGCACGTAAGATGATTATTAATATAAAATACGGCTGGCGTTTGCGGGGCGGCTCGCAGATAGGGCGGCTTTGCAGCTGTTTTGGGGTGGATTTCGGCAGATACGATGCAGCGTGCGTTGTTCCCTCCCACTTTTTAAGAAATTTTATGCGCTATATCCACCCTGTAAGGCAGATGCAGAAAGTCCTCCAGAATAAGTTAAACTTTGAAAAACTCCTTAAACGCACCCGCTATACAGCTTACCAAGCAAAGCTCTCTAGGTCGGGGCGGTTGAAGAATATAAGAGGCGCTTTTGAAACTAGAGGCGGGGTGGAAGGGAAAAAGATATTACTAATTGATGATATTTTAACCACAGGGAGCACTCTTAGGGAGGCGGCGAAAACCCTTAAAAGATCAGGAGCGGATATGGTGGATGTTTACACCCTCTTTGCAAGGGTATATTCATGAAGAGCTTCCTCTCCTCAATTGCTGAAACAACTAGAAGGTTAAACTTTGGAATCATTGTCCACAACCGCACTGACAGCACAACCTTTTCCATAAAAAAGGGGGAGGTGGCGCAAGCTGAACTTCCCAGCTCTATATCCAGCTATATCTCTGACAACAACTGCCACTGCGCCTATTTTAGACATAGTGAAAAGGCGGGCGAAAAGGTGGTGGTAATCTATTTTGTGCGCTTTATTCTAAAAAAACAGCACCTTGTAGTTATAATTCAAGACACAAAGCTGCGTTTGAGGGTGAATAAGTTCATAGCCGCCTTTATAAACTCCTCCTATGGCAACGCCAATACAAACCTTGCTGAAGAGCTCTTAGGAAACTTTGAGATTGAGCGTAAAGAGTATGAGCAGAAAGTTCAGAAGCTCAATGAAGACGCCCTCTTTGAGAAGGCGGTATGGCAGCAGGAGAGAGATGAGCTGAAAGGGATCATCGCAGAGTTGAAAGGCGATCTGGAAAATTATAAACTTACCCGCCTCTGGGATAAGGCTTCAGAAGAAGAGCTTACAGCGGCAAGGGAAGCTGCCGCAAGGGCGGCGGAGGCGGAATCAAAGTATGATAATCTAGTGCGTGAGATGTGGGTGATAAGAAACGATCTAGATGATGCAAGGCGCGAGAACCTTGCATTAAGCGGCGAACTCTCTGCACAGAAGGCTTATGGGCAAGCCTCTAGCGATGAAGAGAAGCTAAAAGCGGTTCAGGAAGGGATAGAGGCGTTAAAAAATGAAAACACCGCTCTTCGCAGGGAGCTTAAAGAGTATACAGAGATTATAGCCAAAAAAGACTCCCTCCTTGAAGAGCATAGCAAAACCCAGAGCACACAAACCATAAACGAAGGGTATGACAGTGAGCGGGTGGATGAACTTCTTAAAGATGTAGAGAGGGAGAGAGCCCGCTCTGCTGAATTTGAGAGGTTGAACGAAAAGCTCCGAGAGGATTTTAATAAACGCGGCGATCTTCTGGAAAAGGGAAATCTTGAGCTGTCAGAGCTGCAAAAAGAGCTGTTTCAGGCTAAAAGCGAAGTTAAAAAGCTCGCCGCGCTGAAAGAAGATTTAGAGAGCAGTTTAGAACAGGAGAGGCTGGATGCACAAACTCAAGCGGCAGGGTTTGAGCGGGAGCTTTCCCGCCTAAACGCCTATATATCCGACATTCAAGCTAAGAACGCCGCCTTGATAGATGAGATAAGCTCCCTTCAAACCTTCCGTCAAGAGCTCTTAAAGATATTAGACGGGATAGCTCTGCCTATCTTCACCATAGATGAAAATGATAAAGTTGTTTACGCCAACAACGCCGCCGCCGCCTTCAGCGGAGAGATGGTAGGTAGGATTTGCTATGAAACTCACAATAATACCGCCCGCTGTGAATGGTGTTTAGCAGAGCAGGTGCGCCAAAATGAAGAGCCCGCGCAGGTGAAGCTCTCTTCTGATATCAACGGCGCCGCCCGCGCGCTTGAGATAACCTTCTTTCCTGTGATAGATATTGATGGAACGGTGGTTAAGATAGCCGAGATCATTACAGATAAATCAGAGTTTTCAGAGCTTAACACAGCCCTTGTGAAAACAAAGGATAGGCTTAAAGAGTTGAAAGAGCAGCGCAGCAGAGACCTGAATAAGATTTCAGAGTTGAACTCATCATTTCAAGAGATAAGCGAGGAGCATAAAAAGGTTTTAGGGCGAAGCAATAAGATGATAAAGGTTATAGAGCGCCTAGTTAGTGAAGACAAAGCTAAAGAGCTTATAAACGCCCGTTTGGAGCTTACAGACCTGCGCAATAAACTCTCACGCACCAACGATATGATAAAAAACTATAAATATCAACTTGACGAACAGCTTATTAAATATTCAAACCTCAATAGACGCACCTTTTTGCAGATAGAGCGGCTTTTTAATACGGTAAAAGGCAAAGCCTCACTCAAAGGAGAGGAATCTGTTGCAGTGCTCTCGTTTCTATCAAGAGAGTTTGAAAGGGTGAGAAAACAGTTTGTGATTGAGCAGGCAAGCGGTTATTCAGATAGAGATATAGAGCCCCCTGCATTTGAATCTGTAGAAGAGCAGATGCTGAAGGTGAAATTTTCTGGTAAGCTGGGAGGTAAAGATATTGGAGCGAGTATAGAAGAAAAGGGGATCGGTGATAATAATATGGGTGATAAATGAGTATAAAAAATAGGATAAAAACCGTTTCTATTGTTGCAAATCCTGAAAATATCAATATGAAGTCGGTTTTATTGGAGCTTTTGGAAACTTTGAACAGATTTCATGTGGACATCCTCTTCGAAAAGCGGGCTGCGGAGGTTCTAGGGCACGGCTGGCACACTTCAGATGAAGACATACGCGAAAAATCTGATTTTATGATAGTTTTAGGGGGGGATGGAACAGTCCTCTCTGCGGCGCGTCTACTGGATTCTTCTGAAGTGCCGATATTAGGGGTTCATATGGGGAAACTCGGTTTTATTACAGAGATAAACCCCAACGAGATGAAAGACGCCTTAAACGCCGTCATGGAACGGCGGATGCCCACACACCGCCGTATGCGGATTCAGTGTGAGATCATCCGAAACGGAGAAACGGTTTTCAGAGCGCACGCCTTAAACGATATAACCATCAATAAAGGCGGGCTTGCTAGGATGGTGGAGTTTGACGTCTTTTCAGGGCATAACCGTGTAGGTTCTTACAGAGCAGACGGTTTTATCGTCGCAACCCCTACAGGCTCTACCAGTTATGCTCTTTCAGCGGGCGGAGCGATAGTTGATCCAAGTATGCAGTTGATCCTCTTATGCCCTATATGCGCCCACTCTATGACGAGCAGAGAGTTGGTGGCGCCCCACACAAACGTTATCAGGATTGAGCTTACCCAGCCTCGGCAAGATATTTACGTCTCGCAAGACGGGCAGGTGGGAAAAAACCTCCTCCTAGGCGACAGCCTCGTTATAAAGAGGGCGGATTTTGACACTATAATATATTATAAACCTGAGAGGAACTTTTACGACTACCTCCGCTCTAAATTCGGCTGGGAATCAAATTAGAAGATGTTGAGCTATCTATCAGTCAAAAATGTTTCGGTGATACAGAGCGCCGCATTTGAACTCAATAGCGGCTTAACTGTGATAACAGGCGAAACAGGTTCAGGGAAATCTGTTTTAGTCAACTCCCTTAAACTCCTTCTAGGAGATCGCTTTCAGAAGGGGATGCTGCGCACCGGTGCAGATAAATTAGTTATAGAAGGGGTTTTCAACGGGCTTGAGAGAATCCCCCCTGCTTTGAAAGAACCTTTTGAAATAGAGGATGAACTGCTTATCCGCAGGGAAGTAAACGAAGCAGGCAAGAACAGAATCTTTATCAACGGCGTTCTTGCCTCTACAGCTCAACTTAGAGAGTTCGCACCGTATCTAGCAGATATTCATGCACAGCACGAGTATCAAACCCTCACAAACTCCGCCAACCACCTTGCGCTTTTGGATCTTTTCGTTCCAAAGGAGAGTTTGAATGCTTATGCAGCGTGCTATGAAAAGTTCACCTCTGTTAAGCGCGAGCGCGATAGAATAGCTAAAGAGCGCGACGAAGCCGAGAGATACCGCGACCTATTAGAAGCGCGTCTAAGAGAGATTCAAGACGCCGATATAGATATAAAAAGAGACAGTGGGCTTGAGGAGCGGGTAAATTACCTCTCACATCAAGAGAAGATTCGAGAGAACGTGAATCTAGCCGCAGAGAGCATCTCCACAGGCGATGCAAATGCTATAGAGCTTACAGCAAAGGGAGTAAGAGCGTTATCGCATATACTTGAGGTGAGCAGGGCGGCGTCTCAAACTGTAGAGCGCTTAAACATCGCTCTGGAAAATCTCAATGAGGCGGAACGTATACTATCAACCATAGAAGAGGCGGAGTCCGCCTCTCAAGAAGAGCTTGATAAACTGATCCGCCGAAAATATCTCTTACAGGATATGAAAAAAAAATATGGCGGTTCTCTTGAAACGGTGCTTGCAAAGGGGGAGGAAACAGCCCTTGCCCTTCAGAAACTTGCAGACAGCAAAGATGAACTTACAGCCCTTGACAGCGCGGTATTAGAGGCGCAAACCGCCGCGAAAATAGCGGCGGATGCCCTTCTAGCAGAGCGGATCTCCGCCTCAGAGCGTTTAAGCGGGGAGCTTAAAAGGATTTTAGGGGAGTTGGAGCTTGCAGGGGCAGAGTTTAAGACGGTCTTTTCAAAACTTCCCGCCCTAAACGAACACGGCGGAGTCACTGGAGAGTTCTACATCTCTGTGAATAAAGGGTTTGAGCCCGCCCCTCTAGCGCAGATCGCCTCTGGAGGCGAGGTAAGCAGGGTTATGCTGGCGCTCACAGAGATATTTGCTTCAGAGAATACCTGTGATACCCTTCTATTTGATGAGATAGACACAGGGATTAGCGGTTTTACCGCCAAAAAGGTGGCGGAAAAGTTAGCAAAGCTCTCTAAAACTAAGCAGGTGCTCTCCATAACACACCTGCCTATTGCAGCAGCTATGGGCGATGCGCATATATATATCTATAAAGTTGCAGACGCAGGCAGCACAAAAACTATCATCACGCAGTTAAAGGGTGAAGAGAGGGTTGAAAAGTTAGCTGCTATGATATCAGGAACTGTCACAGAGACATCTTTAGAGCAGGCAAGAGAGCTCTTGAAGGGGAAGGGGTTTTGAAAGAAACGTTAATGGGGTATTTCAGCGCGGCGGTCATCTTTCTGGTAAACACTGTGGGGGCGTTGGGCTACCCTGGTATAGTTTTGCTCATGGCGGTAGAGAGCTCTTTCATCCCATTTCCGAGCGAGGTTATAATACCGCCGGCGGGCTATCTTACAGTGCATGGGGAGATGAATATAGCGCTTGTTATTGCTATGGGGGTTTTAGGCAGTCTGATAGGCGCCAGCATTAACTATTCTATAGCATTTTTCTTAGGGAGGAAATTTTTAATCAGGTATCAACGTTTTTTATTCCTTAATGAAAAACGGATAGATGCGATGGACAATTTTTTCCGTAAACATGGAGAGATAACTACTTTTGTGGGGCGGCTTATACCTGCTGTCCGTCAACTGATCTCTCTTCCTGCGGGGCTTGCCCGCATGAACTTTGGCAAGTTTATTGCTTATACCTTCTTAGGCGCTCTTATATGGGTGGGCATCCTTGCCTATATAGGTCGTCTTGTGGGCAGCAATGCGGAGCTTGTAAAAGAGTATTCCCAGAAGGCGGGCTTAGCAATACTTCCTATAGCTGTGCTCCTTATTGCCGCTTATATCCTAATAACTCGTTATGTGGAGAAAAAACTTGAATAGAATTTTGAACGGTGCATCTGCTATTGTTATCTTTATACTTCTCCTTACAGGCAGCGCCGATGCCGAAAGGTATGTGGTTCAAAAAGGAGACACCCTCTCCTACCTCCTCCAAGACTATTTTACCTTTTCAGAGGTAAATCGGATCGCGCAAGAGAGAAAGACGAAGCACCCATCCGAGGGTCTAAAGGCGGGGATGCTTGCTGAAAAGGGCTCTGATAGTTTCGCCCTCCTTTTATCGCCTGATAAAGAGGTGAAGATAAGCCGCACCCCGCTAGGAGGGGCTGATGTAGCGCTTATCACCTACCCGACTGATACTCTAACCACCCTTATTCAAGGGGAAATTACCTCTAACCTCTTTAACGCCGTTATAAAGGTTGGCGAGTCCGCAGAGCTTGCCCAATCTCTAGCGCAGATATTTGAATGGGAGATAGATTTTCTAAAAGATCTGCGCAGAGGAGATTCCTTTAAGATTGTGGTTGAAAAACGTTTTGTGCGGGGGAAGTTCTTAGGCTATGGGAGGATTTTGGCGGCGGAGTTTGATGTTCATAAAGGGAGGCATTATGCGTTCTGGTATAAAGCAGGTTCAAAATACGGCTACTTTAATGAGAGCGGAAATCCTTTAGAGAGAGGGTTCTTGAGAGTCCCCCTTCCGTACGGGAAGATAACTTCCCGTTTTACAGATTCTAGGCTTCACCCGATAACCCAGAAATATCAGCCGCATTACGGGGTTGATTACGCCGCCCCTATCGGTACGCCTGTAATGGCTGCAGCCTCTGGCGCTGTGGTTAAAAAAAGTTTTACCGAAAGAAACGGATATTATATTGAACTCCGCCATTCAAACGGCTACCACACCTTCTACCTTCATCTGAACGGCTTTAACAACTCTATAAAAGAAGGCTCTTATGTTAAACAGGGGCAGGTGGTAGGGTATGTCGGAAAAACAGGGATGGCGACCGGCGCGCACCTAGACTACCGCATCAGATACAAAGATAAGTGGCTCAACCCGTTAAACTTTATAGCGGAATCGCCCGTCTTTGAACAGTTTGATAAAAAGGAGTTTGCTCTAACAGTGGATAGATATTCTAAAATGATGAACCTAGCTGCGCTGTTCGCTCTTAACACCCGCCCAACTATACTCCCGTAATATATGCGGAAGGTCGGGCTTTTTGGAGGAACATTCAACCCTATACATTTAGGACACGCCCGCCTTGCATATAATGTATATAACGATTTTGAGCTGGACGAGCTGATATTCATCCCCGCTAAACTTCCGCCTCATAAAGAGGCGCCTTGCTCAACGCCTGAGGATCGTTATAATATGGTGCAGCTTGCCGCACAAGAATTGAACGCACAAGGATTGAACGGCAGCTTCTCTGTGTCGGATTTTGAGCTGAAAGCGGATGGAATATCTTACACATACCTAACGTTAATAGAGCAGAGGAGGCTGTTTGCTGAAGACGCCCTCTATTTTATTACAGGCAGCGATATTTTTATCACCATAGAGAGTTGGCAAAAGTCATTAGAGCTCTTTGAACTCTCAAATTTTATAGTTGTCAATAGGGATGTCTCGTTTGAAAAGCTATTATCGACCCTCCCTCAAGAGCTTTTAAGCAAGGTTGTGGAATACCCCGCTTATAAAGAACCCTCAAAAGCAGGGGATATTATCTTATACATGATGGATGCGCTTAAAACCTCCAGCAGCGCCCTGCGCTCTCAATTTGCAAAATCCGACGGGATAAAAGAGTTTGGGGAAGATCTCTTGGAGAGTGTTTATAAATATATCGTGGAGAAAAAGCTATATGAATATTGACAGTGAAGGCAGACTATGATCTGCATTGAAGGCGTCAAGCTCTTATGCGGGCTTATTGAAGATAAGTTGGGAGAGGATATTGTCTGTTTTGATCTACGGGGGATAAGCTCCATTACAGATTATCTCGTTATAGCAACAGGCAGAGCAGATACTCATGTGAAAGCAATATCAGAGCATATCTTTGCCGAGATGAAGAAAAACGATTTTCCGCCCCTAGCCAGTGAAGGCCTTACAGAAGGGGTCTGGGTATGTATAGATTTCGGAGAGATAATCGTGCATATAATGAGGCAGCGGGAACGGGAATACTATAACCTAGAGGGGATATGGGGCGCGGCTCCTAAGGCGGGCTGATTATCTTATCTTAACGGTGTTTTTAGCGGAACGTTTTGCATCATAGAGGGCAAAATCCGCCCGTTGAAAGAAAGTGCATTGGTCTTCAGGGGATTTATAGGTGGTGCAGCCGATGCTTACCGTTAAAATAGGAGGTTCGCCGAAATTAAACTTTTCCACCTTTTTTCTTATATTATGCGCCATGGTGAACACCTGCTCCTCGTTGGTATTTGGAGCTATCACTACAAATTCTTCTCCGCCGTAGCGCGCGGGAATATCGCCTGCTCTAAGCTGCGTACTTAATATCCTGCCGATATTTGATAAAACAGAATCTCCCGCCATATGCCCGAAAGTGTCGTTGACCTTCTTAAAATCATCTATATCTATAACAAGCAGAGAGAGCGGCACCCTTGTTTTAGAGCAGCGCTGCATCTCCTCCTCTAAAACTTCGCTGAATGTTAAGCGGTTAAAAAGCCCTGTTAAAGAATCATATTGGGCGATATGTCTATACTTCTCAAGTTTTGCATAGAGGGCTCTAGTCTCTAGGAGGTTCTCCCTTGCTTTCCTAAGCACCTTTACCCGCTCAACGTAATCTTCAGCAAGAGAGCGGATAACAATTATCCTCTTGCCATCGATCACCAATGCTGTGGCTATAAGGGCTCTGTCGTCATCTATTCCCTCTTCTTGCCAAACGGTGGATGTATACATCTGTGTAGTATTGCCCATCTTTTCAAAAAAGTTTTCAGCTTCTTCTCTAAAAAATTCTAAAAAGTCAGAGTACCGCCAAGGTTCAGAGCAGAAACCATCTTTAGAGGGATATAGAGATTTATAAAAGTCTGGAGCCTCCCCCATAGGTTTATATACGCCAGGCTCCTCTTGAACAAGGATTGCAATATTGATCGTTTTTATAAAGGAGCGTAAAAAGTCTAGGTAGTGTTCTTCTGAAAGTGGAATAGGCTTAGTTCTTTTCATACTGCAAGCATCTGGGTTGATATCGCGACAAACGCCTCTTTTACGCCTATATTCAGCTTAGCGCTTGTTTTTATAATAGGGATCCCTTTTGCTTCTAAGCCCGCTATCTGTGTTTCTGGAATCTCCAGAGTTTCAAGATCGCACTTATTAAGAAGGAGGATGTTTGGGGTTTTCTCTCCGAGAATATCAAGCACAGATGAACGTATCTGCAATGCCTCTTCTAAAGTTTCTCTGCGCGAGAGGTCTGCTACAACCAGAAACCCCATAGCGCCGCGCAAATAAGCCATATTTATATCAACAAACTCGTCTTTGCCCTCCATATCCCAGAGGACTAAGTTTACTTCTGTGGAATCAACTGTCAGGAGTTTTTTGCTGATCTTTACCCCTACTGTGGATAGGTATTGATCAGAAAAGATCGAACGGACATACTGCTCCACAAGGGATGTTTTTCCAACAGAGAAAGCCCCGAGCATACAAACTTTTTTGCTTACCATAAGCCACCATTTCTCTTAAACCAAAATATATTGGGATTATATAAGATAAAAGTGTATATATCAACCCAATTTATGCTATTTCATATAAAGGGGTTGAAGTGATGAGAAGGCGGGGTTAACCCTCCCTCTCTTTCTCATGCCTAGCTTTTCTCGGCAGGAGGGCTTTGCGGGAGATGTCCAGCCTTCCATTGCGGTCTTTGCCTAGATAGAGCACATCCACCTTATCCCCAACTTTGAGATAGTCTGCAATATTGCCGATCCGCTCGTGGCTGTATTGAGAGATATGCAAGAGCCCTTCAAGACCTGGCAAAATCTCCACAAAAGCGCCATATTCCATTATCTTTTTAACAGTGGCGGTATATGTTTTACCCTCTTCGGCTTCAGCCACAATCGCTTGAATAAGTTGAACAGCGTGCTCCATAGATTCGGAGTTGGGGGCGAATATATTCACCACGCCGTTATCAGCAATATCTATAACAGCGCCGCTCGCCTCGACTATCCCCTTGATATTTTTGCCTTGCGGTCCTATGAGCGCTCCTATCTTCTCAGTGTTGATAGTTATTGAGTGCATCTTAGGGGCGTTCGGCGCAAGCTCTTCACGCACTTTAGGCACTGCCTGCTGCATAAGCTCAAGTATATGCCGCCTCCCTGCCTTCGCCTGTTCCAACGCTTCAGCTAGGATAGCGCCTGATAAGCCTTTGATCTTTATATCCATCTGTAGAGCGGTGATCCCTTCTGAAGTGCCTGCCACCTTAAAGTCCATATCTCCGAGATGATCCTCTAGCCCCATAATATCAGTTAATATAATGTAGCGCCCCTCTTTGTAAACAAGCCCCATAGCAATGCCCGCTATAGGGGCTTTAATGGGCACGCCCGCGTCCATCATGGCAAGGGCGCCGCCGCAAACGGTCGCCATAGAAGAGCTCCCGTTAGATTCTAAAATCTCCGATACAACGCGCACGGTATATGGGAAATCCTCCCCATTTGGAATTATGTATGATAGGGCTCTCTCCGCTAAAGCGCCGTGCCCGATCTCGCGCCTACCGGGGCTTCCTATCCTCCCTGTTTCTCCAACGCTGAATGGGGGGAAGTTATACTGCAAAGAGAACGGCTTATTGGCAAGCCCTTCTATTGTATCGCTTAATTGGCTGTCTGATTTAGAGCCTAATGTGCAAGAGACGAGCGC
>JAISNW010000255.1 GCA_031276055.1 Deferribacteraceae bacterium
TATAGAGGCGGGGCGCTTTGTAAAGCCCAGCTGCTTAAAACCGCAGGCGATAGCACCTGAAGAGACTAACGAGATATTAGCCACCTCCCTTTTTACCCTTGCTACAGCATCCACAATCCGCTCAACGCGGGGATAGCTGACGCTTCCCCCATCGGTTAGAAGGCTGCTGCCTATCTTAATAACAAGGTTTGTTACGGGGGAGAGTTCCCTTTTCTGCATAACTATTAAGAGGTTTTAGTCTATCGGTGTGAACTTTCTAAAGTGATCCTTGAGCTTTTCAAAGGTTTCTTCACTGATAACATGCTCCACTGAACAGGCATCCTGCTCTGCAATATCATCAGGAACTCCTAAAAAGCGAAGGATGGCAGATAAAACATTATGTTTATCTAAGATTTTTTCAGCTATCTGTTTGCCGTAATCGGTAATTTCTATATATCCGTAGGGTTCTTGAGTAACTAAATTCAGCTTTTTAAGCATATTTATAGCGTTTATAACTGACGGCATACGAACGTCCATCAGTTTAGATATATCTTTAACTCTAACAACATTCTTTGATTTTGACGCCACATATATGCGCTCAAGGTAATCTTCCATCGTGGGGGATATGCTAAATTCTGTGTTCATCGCATAACTCCTTGCAACAAAAATTCACGAATAAGAGGCTTAAAAGATAAAAAGAACAAGCCGCTGACTAAGTTTATATACCTATTATAAAGATTTTGCAAGCTATGAAAGCTAGATTAGTTTTCCGGAAACTCCTCTCTTAAAATTCCCCTTTATTCTACCCGCTTAGCTGTCCGCAAGCCGCTTTTCTTTGTAGAATCGTGATCATCGCGGACTTTTGTTTATTAAGAATGTTATAAAAAGTATTATAATCCATGTTTTCTTCGTATATATTCATTTCGCAAATCATCAATTAAGATAGGACGGCCATCGCGTATGATGTGCCAAAACTTCCAACCGTTGCACGATGGAGTCTGTTGGACAATTGCGCCAATCCTATGAATTGAACCCGTTTGATTGTTATATATTAATTGTCCGTCTTTCAGCACAAAAGCAGCTGCACCGTAAGCTATACGAGAATAAAGCGGCTCCCCTTCTTTTATGATCTGCTGCTTCAGCAGGCTTTCAAAAGGAATCCTCTCGCGCTTTTCTCTCTCTTCTTCTATCCAATCGGATTCGGGATAAAATGCTCTTACCGCATCTATTCTCTTTCTTGCAAGATCAATATACTCTCCCTCTCTGTCTACCCCTATAAAATTTCGTTTTAACTTTTTTGCAACGGCGCCGGTTGTGCCAGTTCCAAAAAACGGGTCAAGGACAATATCACCCTGTTTTGACGAGGAAAGAATTACCCTCTTTAATAGCTCTTCAGGTTTTTGTGTAGAATGAGCCTTTTTGCCGTCCTCACCCTTTAGACGTTCTTCTCCTGTGCAGAGTGCGATCTGCCAGATAGACGTCATCTGTTTGCCGTTGTTATACCGCTTCATCAGTTTATGGTTGAACGTATACTTTTTGTATTGCTCCCCTTTTGAACACCAGAGCAATGTTTCTGTCGCATTGGTGAAACGTTTTCCCAAAAAGTTCGGCATCGGATTGGTTTTATGCCACGTTACATCATTTAAGATCCAAAATCCTAGGTTAAGCATTATATTCCCGATGCGGAAAATATTGTGATAACTGCCGATTACCCATATCGAACCTGTAGGTTTTAGAACACGGCTGCACTCTTTGAGCCATGCGGAGCAAAAGGCGTCATACTCACCGAATGAAGAGAATTTATCCCATTCGTCATCAACGCCGTCAACCTTTGTGTTATTTGGTCTATATAGAACATTTTTTAACTGCATATTATAAGGGGGATCAGCAAAAATAAGGTCTATCGCATTATCGGGTATCTTTTTTAACTCCTCAACACAATCACCCTGAATTATGGTGTTTACTCTCATATTTCAAGCATACCTTAAAGAGTCTCTCTTAATGCCAGCTGTCCGCAAGCGCCGTTTATGCCGCCGCCTAAACTACGTCGTATAAACGCAGTGAACCCTCTATCTGTAAGCGCCTTCTGAAAAGCAAGAACATCTTTTTCAATAGGTCGTTTATATTCAGCGCCCGCCCATGTATTAAAACGGATCAGGTTTATCTTTACAGGGAGGTCTTTAATAATCTTTAGGAGCTCTCTAGCATCTTTTTCTTGATCATTTACGCCGCCTAAGAGAACATATTCTAACGTTATCCGTTTGCGCTTTTGGAGGGGCAGCGCCTTTAGCGCCGCTAAAAGCTCGTCTAATGGGTGCTTTGCCGATATTGGCATAAGCTCGCGGCGCAGATCTTGTCGGGGGGCGTTTATAGAAACAGCAAGGTTTACCGGCGTTTCAACGGAAAATAGCTTCTGCAAGTTAGGTATCAGCCCCACTGTGGATACGGTGATCTTGCGGTGGGAATACCCATAACATTCAAGGAGTATCTGTAGAGCTTTAATAAGATTCTCTGTATTGTCAAGAGGTTCGCCCATCCCCATAAAAACAAGGTTGTCCAGCTTTTTTCCTGCAGCTCTCTCTAAGAGCTTTACCTGCTCTAACATCTCTGCCGTCAAGAGATTCCTTTTAAGCCCTAAGGTTGCTGTAGCGCAGAATTTGCACCCCATTCGGCAGCCCGCTTGAGTTGAGATGCAGGCGGTGAGTTTCCCCCTATCGCTTAAAAGCACGCTCTCAATTCTTACCCCATCCATCAGACGGAAAACAAACTTGATAGAGCCAGAGGCGCCAGATGCAGATTCTTGTCTATCCGCCTCTTCTAATCTTGTAATTTCAGCCATCTCAGATAAGAAGTTCAGCAGCTTTACGGGGATATTGGACATCTCATTAAACGTTTCAACCCTATCAAAATAGAGCCAGCGGTATAACTGCTGCGCTCTATACGGTTTCTCACCCGCCGCCGAAATTAAGGCGTCAAGCTCACTTAGAGAGCACGAGTTTATAGAGAGTTTACTGGGCGTCTTCGACATCAGCGGCTTTATTTATTGCGGCTTGCAGAGTATCTTCGAAGGTGAAGAGCCTATCAAGATTTGTGTGCACAAAAACCCGTTTCATATCTTGGGAGAGTTGAGCTAAGATAAGTTTTTTTCCGTGCTCCCGCGTCAACTTTAGTATCTGAATCATCTCCCGCAAACCGCTGGAATTTAGATAGGCAATCTTAGAAAAATCTATTATGAGCGCCCCGACCTCTTCAATTACTGAGGCTATATGGTTCTTTATCTCTTCGCCCTTAAAGGAATCTATCTCGTGTAGAGGGTAGATTATCTCATAGATCAAATCTCCGTGTGTGTTTCTCTCTCTGTTGAGCGCCATAATTGCCTCCTATTTAGGTTTTTCTCTCTGTTTTCTGAATATATACCGAGATATCTTTGTTTCAGCATTTTTGCCTATATCGGCAAACTTAATCCCCCAGCCGTCGCCCGGTGATCGAGGAGCCCTCACCGCCACCCCTTTTAAGCGGTTTATATCCTCTAAGGCGTTGCAAAAATCTATCTCCATAACGACGCCGTCCGCTAAAGGCACAACTTTAGAGCTCTGGGCGTCTATCTGGATGCCTCCGGCGGAAATATCCACACACAGCGCAGGATACTCTCTATTAACCACCTTTACCTTTTCGTTCTCCCCCTCAAGCTCTGTCAAGACCAGCTTTATTGGGAATAGGGTTGATACCCTCAAAGCCTCGCGCCTCTCTGAGCGCTCGAACTCTTTTGGGAATTCTAAAATTAAAACAGGAATTCCGTTAAGGATAATCCTTTTTAGCACTGCAACGGAAAATGTATAGCTGCCTGAACCCGCAAAGAAGGAGATGTCAGCGACTGTCCCCTTTGCAATGGTGTAAAAATAGCTGCCCTTTGTGGGTATGGTGACTGCAATATCCGCATCCCGCACCTTCACAACAGTGGAGCTCATCCTAGCAGGGTTTCCCACCGCAGAGATGAATATCCGCAAACCGGGCTTTATTATTTTTTTCAGGTCGATCTGCATACTCTCCGCCGCTAAGCTAATAGAACGTCTACCACCTCTCTAGCTGTAATACCCGGATAAACAAAATCTAAATGGGGCAAAATATCCCCTGCTGTGACGAGAGGCGCCTCCTTATAACCGTTGGAATAAGAGCTGCCAAGCCCAATATTCGCGAAAAGCGCATTGCAAAGACACTTGCTCTTAAGCGCCAATTCAGAGCGCCCCCCTTTTGAAAGAAAGGCTTTTATAGGCTCAGCAGCGCAACGCAAACCTAACGAACCGTCGGGCTTGCGGAAGTGTTCACGTAGGTAGCCTAAGTTGCATAAGCGGGGGCGGCTCTTAAAAACCTCTGGTTCGCTTAGAGTATCCGCTAACTTAACCTCCTTAAATGGAAAGCCGGTAGGGGAGGCGAACGGATTTGTAAACACTTTGCACTTTAACTTTATTATAAGCTCTTTCAGCTCGTGCATAAGCCCTGATTCCTCACATAAAAGGAAAGCTGTTCCAGCTTGAATCCCTTGCGCACCTAGCTGCAACGCGTCTTTTAGCTTCCCTTTTGTGCTGTAGCCGCCCGCCAGCCAGAAAGGAAGCCCTATCTCTTTAATCTTGGCTAAATCAACTCTATCTTTATCGGTGTAAACGGGCTCGCCGCTCTCACTCAATGGGAGGTTTCCTCTAGGCGGCGCATTGTGCCCTCCGGCCGTTGCCCCCTCAATAATAAAGCCGTTCACCTGCCCATTCGATTTTTTTGCAAGGGTTATAGCAAGCACATTAGAGGAGACTATAGCAAAGAAGTTAGGGCGGTTAAGTTTAGCCTCAACATAACGTTTCGGATCAAAGTTGACGCGGTAGTCGTCTTCAGATGTAGAATTTGCCACGCTCAACCTGATGCTTGCAGCTTCATTGCAGCTTAACCTGTCCAACACGCCTGGAATCTCTCTAGGAATCCCCGCCCCCATAGTCACAAAATCCGCCCCTGCCAGCATACAGCCAAAAAGGGTGGGGATGGCATCCCGCTGGCACTTCTGGAGAAGGTTTACCCCTACAGCGCCATTATGCCCCTGTTTTGCTAGATACATCTCTGCAAAACTGCCTGCAACAAGGATATCGCTGCGTTCTTCCTCTGTAGATGCAGCAATTGGGATAAATGGGGCGCACTCGCTCTTGCCTTTCTCCTTGAAGAACTTGTCTAAGATATTCTTAGCAATCTTACGGATAGGGAAGTTGTCAAGCGCCTTGCGGAGATATTCACCAGGGTCCCCTAGTTGAAGCCTTCGTGTCAGCATCTCGTCTAGGCATAATCCAGAGATAATCCCCATCTGTCCGCACCCTGCAACTGCCCCTGCAAGCCGCCATCCGCTCACACCAATCCCCATGCCGCCCTGAATTAATCTGGCAAATTCCATCGTTTTTCCTCATTTATCCTTAAAAAGCTCATTGCTTCTCTCCGCCGCCGCTTTTTTTAAGATTTGCAAGGCATCAGAGGCGGCTGTATAGTTGCCGCGAATCTCCACCTTGTCTTTATATTTCAATTGTGGGTTTTTTAAGTCTATCGTTTCACTCTCTCCGCCCTCAAAATCAAAGCCGCGGAGCGTAAGCGACTTGCAGCTGTCATCTGCTGAGAGCAAGGGGAGCGACTCTTGAACAGTAATGTTGGAAAGCCTCTGTTTGCCTGAGCCCGCATCCACAGAGAGATCGAGCTTTGAGCCTTCCAGATAGCCTAAGAGGTTCACACGCCCGCCGAACTTGCCCGCCTCAAAAGCTGCAACATCTTCAACAGAAGGGATATCCATCTTTAAGGAGAAACGTTTATATATATCCCATGCGTATACCCGTTCCTCCGCCTCTGAATCTAAAAGGGGATCCAGCCTGACTAACCCGCTTAAGCTAAACTCGCTTAAAAACCTCTTAAAGCTGGCCGCCCCCCCTGCTTCACTGAAACAGAGGAGAAATTTATAGGCAGGGCAGACAAGCCCAAAGGTGATATTGCCCAGCACCCCTTTAGGGGGTGAAATCTCAATAGCCTCTGTATCTGTGAATATAAGGGGCCACCCTTTTATCTCTTTAATGAGAGAGAAAAGATAACATGGGGTGTTTGACAGCTCCGCCTTTGATTCCAACTTCCATAGATACTTAAAGCCGCCTGACTCAAAGGATTCAGGGTTGCTTCCGTTTTCTAAAAGCGTCTCAAAGATATTGCGGAGTTTAACAAAGTAGTCATCCTCCCCAATACTGATATTAAAAAAGCGCACCGTTACAGCTTTAAGCAAACTGTTTTCCATATATTTCCAATCTAATAATAATGAAGCCCTACTCCTATCCACTGGACTCGCCTATCATACGCCCAACCGTCATCAAAACCATCATATACCTCGACGGCGGCTACGGCGTTTTTAACAAGCTCCAGCCCCACAAGGAAAGACCAACTTAAAATATACTTCGTCTCCTCTGAACCGTTTATATTCAGAGCGATAATGGTTTTCGGCACTGAAAGGTAGTCCGCTCTGATCTCTATCTCTGTGCCCAATTGAAACAACAACCTGCCGTAATCTGACGGGCGGGCGGAGACTATAAGCCCCGCCCCGCCGTATAAGCGGAACCACTCGTTTGGTTCAAATGAGATGAGGGCATCCACCGCCTCATAGCCGATCTTAGCGCCTATAGAGCTGTCCAGTGTATTATTGTGGTAAAACCGCCCTGTAAGCGCTACAGGACCAAGAGCCGCCGTTATCGGTACTCCCCAGAAGAAATCGCTGTTTATTAAATCAAAGTTGAAATCATACAGATCAAAGAGGGAGAAAACCCCAGCTTGAACCCCCAGTTCAATGGGAACGCTCCCCTCTAAACCCATGCGGTATACAGAGAATGTTTTGCCTACATTTACGCCGAGAGCATTCTTTGTGCGATCTTTTTCTGTGTAGTATTGGTAGGTTAGGGAGAAGCTAGGCCAATGCCTATCCGCCCGAAGCGGTTTTATAAGAGATTCCCCTGGATAAACCCATATTCTGCGGAGAGTTTCCACCCGATCGTCATCGGTTAGGGTGATGCTTTTCACCCCATTAAGCTGCCCTATCTCATTTATTATCTCTTCATAGTTTTCATGGTTTGCAAAAGAGGCAGGAAGCAGCACATGCCCCCGCTGAACAACTGCTTTCACATCTGCGGCGTGTCTGCCTTTAAGAATTCCGCTGATATAGCCTGCAATAAAAAGGTCTTGCTCATCTAGGGTTGCGCCCCATAAGAATGGAGCAGCAGATAAGATGAATACAACAACGGCGGCTAATTTCCTCATAATCTCCCTCAAGTTGTCAACAAGAGCTATAATAGGGGAAATAATCTGTATAGTCAAGGTGAGAATAGAACCGCTCTACTCTAAATATTATCCAACCCCACCTATTGAGTGCGTTGCAGCACGTCTGCCAAAACTTCTGCAAAATCTTCAGATGCGTTAAATACCTCCGCCCTTGCCATATTTAAGCCCGCCTTTTTTGCATACTGGTTGAGATCAACATCTATATCATACAGAGTTTCAATATGATCGTTAATAAAAGAGATAGGATAAACCACCACATCTTTTACCCCTTCCGCCGCCAATTGAGCAACTGCCTCGTGAGAGGTGGGTTTAAGCCACTTGGCAAAGCCTGTTCTGCTCTGAAAAGCTGTAGCCGCCCCGCAAGGTTTGAGCCTATCGCAGATGAATTGAACGCTCTGTACAACCTGTTCCAGATACGGATCGCCGCTTTCAGCTAAACTCATAGGGATTGAATGGGCTGAAAAGAGGAGGTGGATATCTTTCATCTGCTTGCCTAATACCGCCGCGGCCGCCTCTATCCTCTTTGCAGCCGCCTCAATAAAAGCGGGGTGGGAGTAGTAATGGTCAATTTTTACTATCTTGTCAGAATATTCAGTAGGCAGCGCCTCCGCCGCCTTATAAAAGCGGTTAAAGGCAACTCCTGTGGTAGCGGCGCAATAGTGCGGGTATAGCGGTAAAAGATATATCCGACGGTATTGCCCCTTTGAAAGGGCAATCTCTTTTACTGCATCTGTGATATAAGGGGGGGAGTAGCACATACCGATAAAACAATCAACGGTTCTTCCAACGTTGCTCTCGTATATCTCTTTTAGCTTTATTAAAAGCTCTTGCGTCAGTTTAAATTGGGGAGAGCCGCCGCCCATCAAGCGATAACGAGGTTTTACCCGCTTTAGCCTCCGCTTTGCGATAAGGGGGGCTAGCTTCTTCTGCAAAAAAGCCCCTATATGAAAGTTTATCAACTCCTTGTCTGCAAAGAGGTTGGCTAGAAAAGGTTCAATGTCATCCTCGCGGGAAGGCCCACCCATGCCGAGCGCGATTAGGGCGTCTCTCATTTATCCGCCGTGGATATGCTGAACAAGGGTTTTTATATTTTCGACAGGGGTGGCGGGCAGCACTCCATGCCCTAGATTGAATATATGCCCGCGGGGGAGGATTGCGCCCATAGCTAAGATATTATCCGCAGCTCTAATAACGGCGTCAGGGGTGGTTAGAAGGATAGCGGGATCAAGGTTGCCCTGCAGCACAAAATTTTTATCTAAAAGCTCATCAGCCAT
>JAISNW010000259.1 GCA_031276055.1 Deferribacteraceae bacterium
ATAAGCGAGCGGGTGCATCTGCCTTATTTAACCCAAACACTCCCCTTGCTGCTAAAAAGGCTGGTTGAAAATTATAATTAAGGTGATTGCATTTGCAAAAAATATCCTGATTATGTAAAATAACAGAGAGGTTATCATGGCTTTGTCAAAAGAACATATTAAACGTGTGATTTCAGCTCTGATTTTAATCCCCATTGTGCTTGTGCTCACCTTATGGAGCTACACCCCGCCGTTTGCGGCGGCGCTCTACTTTATTACCCTATTAGCCTCCTATGAGATGATAAACCTTGCTAAAAAGGCGGGAGAAGAGGTATTTGCTCTAGTTGCATGGTTCGGAGCGGCGGTTATCCCCCTTATTTTCCACTTTGATGAATTTTGGGCGGCGATATTTGTTTCTGTTCTAGTGATAATCGTTTTTCTATCTTTTTTCCTTAAACTGCTGCAGGCAAACCCCGCGGAGACTGTTTTTAGAACAGTTTCTGTCAATATATTCATAGCATCCCTTACGCCGCTCTTTCTCTCTTTTATCTGGCTTATACGCAATCTTGACGGGGGCGGGTGGTGGATACTCCTCCTCTTTGTTTCGGTCTGGGGCTCAGATATTTGCGCCTATTATATAGGGATGAACTTTGGCAAACATCGGATTATCCCTAAAATCAGCCCTAAAAAAACCCTTGAGGGCTTTATTGCAGGTTTTATCGGGGGAATATTGGCGGGTGGATTATTCTATCTATTTATCATCCCAACAAAGTATACAAGCATTACGAATTTACAGCTAGCCTTACTTCTCGTTGATGTCATCGCCGCGGGGATTTTGGGGGACCTCTTTGAATCCCTTCTAAAACGCAACGCGGGGTTAAAAGACAGCGGCAATATTATACCGGGGCACGGAGGAGTCTTAGATCGAGCTGATGCTATTATCTTTGCTGCACCGGTGATGTATATCTACCTGAAGATATTCTTTCACATTAATTAGATATGAAACGAAAGGCAGCGGTGATAGGGGCCACAGGTTCTATAGGCTGCCAAACCGCAGATGTTCTTTATGCCAACTCCGACCGCTTCGAAACGGTGCTCTTAACCGCCCATGAGCACTCTAGCGAGCTTGAATGTATGGCTGGGCGGCTTAAAGCAAAACGGTGGGGGTTGACAAGTACAACCCCCCTCTCTGCTCTACTTGATATAGATATAGATATTGCGGTTATTGCAGCCTCAGGAAGCTCTGCCACGCGAGATATTTACGAGCTTGCTAAACGCGGAATCACCCTTGCCATCGCCAATAAGGAATCTATCGTTATGGCGGGTAAATTCATTACCGCAGCCGCGAAACAGAGCGGTGGGGTTATTCTCCCCGTTGACAGCGAACATTCAGCTATATTTCAGTGCCTAAAGGGCAACGACCAAAAATATGTTTCAAGATTAGTCTTAACAGCTTCTGGAGGCGCCTTTCGCTCCTTTTCCCCCGCTGAATTAAAAGATGTTACAGTTAAGCAGGCTATAGAGCACCCGAACTGGAAGATGGGGAAGAAGATCTCTGTCGACTCCGCCACTATGATGAATAAAGGGTTAGAGTTGATAGAGGCAAGCTGCCTCTTTGACATCCCCCCCGACAAGTTGGATGTTGTCATCCACCCTGAATCGCTTATCCACTCCTTTGTAGCCTTTACAGACTCCAGCGTTCTTGCCCAGGCTGCGCTTGCAGATATGCGCATCCCTATAGCCTACGCTCTAGGCTACCCTGATAGGATTGACTCTTGCGCAAAAGAGGTGGATTTCACTATCCCTTTCAACCTCACCTTCCACCCGCCTGAAAAGGGGAGATACCCATGTTTTGAACTGGCGAAAGCCGCTTTAATTGCAGGCAGGCAGGCGGATATTATCGCCTTAAACGCCGCTAATGATATAGCTGTATCTGCATTTTTAACTAACCGCATCGGTTTTACAATGATAAAACCAGTGGTGGAAAAAATCTTAATGAGAGAGTATAATCTTTACAGTGAACCAAATAATATAGATGAAGTCTTAGATATAGATAGATCGGTTCGCTCTCATGCTGCTGAAGTATTAGAAAAATTTTTGCAGAAAAGTTTTGAATTGGAGAGTCTTTAGGTGAGTAAGCCCTTAAAAATTTTTACACTGGCTGCGTTAATAATAGCCGCTGTTATCCTCTTGGCTATCGCCCCTGCCATCCTGCTTGCTGCTTTCGCACTCGGAATCCTTATCATCGTCCACGAGCTGGGGCACTTTTTGGCGGCAAAGCACGCGGGAGTTTGGGTGGAACGTTTTTCCATCGGTTTTGGTCCGAAACTCCTTGCTAAAACTAGGGGGGATACAGAATACTGCCTCTGCCTTGTTCCTCTTGGGGGGTATGTAAAACTCCACCGTATGTTGGAGGAAGAGCCTATTGTTGAATCCCGCGAAGCAGAGGCGTTCTTTAATAAACCGTATGGGAAAAAGATGTATATCATAACAGCAGGGGTGATCTTTAATATCCTCTTTGCCGTCTTGCTCCTAGCGGTAAAGAATATGACAGGCTATCATGTTTTCCCGCCCATCGTTGACAACGTGCAAGAAGATTCTGCCGCAGCTGTTGCAGGTTTTCTCCCTTCAGATGAGATCATTGCAGTAGATGGACAGCGCATTAGAAGTTGGGAAGAATTTTTGGAAAAGCTCACCCCAACAGCAAAATATCCTATACAGGTCAGCGTGCAGAGGGGGGCGGAAAGTGCAGTTATCCCTTTTACCCCTAACTTTACTGAAGATAAAGATATCTTCGGAGACGATGTGCTCTCCGCCGATACAGGTCTATCGCTATATATACCTGCTAAGGTGGGTTCTCTAGTTTTCGGCATGCCTGCCGAGGCGGCTGGGATATTAGCAGGAGATACGATTGCATCTATTAACGGAGAACCCGTTGCAGAGTGGAGCGATGTAGCAAAAATTATGAAGCGTTCTATCGCGCAAGAGGAAGGCGCTCCCTTGCTTCAAGAGAATGTCCCCCCTCTCACAGTAGAGGTTGAACGCGCAGGCAGTATAGTTGCTTTACAGGCAACGCCAAAGGTTATGGAAGACGGCAGCCTCCTTTTAGGGATTAGCGCTCCTGCGGGCTCTATTCTAATTCGTGAACCGCCTCATATGGCGCTGTATCACGGTTTTACTCAAACTGTGCAGATAACAAAGCTAATATATAAAGGGATAGGCAAGCTGATAACAGGCAAGGTCTCTAAAGATAATTTAGGGGGTCCTATAATGATTCTAGCTGAAGGCGCAAATTCTGCAAAGGCGGGGTTCGGCTACTATATCTTATTTATAGCCCTCATAAGTATAAATTTAGGAATATTGAACATCCTCCCGATCCCCGTCTTAGATGGGGGGTATGTAGTGCTTTTTACTGTGGAGAAAGTTACAGCCCGCAAGGTGGGGCGTTTTGCTAGAGAGTGCTTTCAAACCGCAGGGCTTGCTATGCTGTGCCTGCTTATGGTATTTGCCATGTATAACGATATTGTTCGGTTCTTTTTTAAGTAAGCTTATTGGGGTGCAATGTGAAAAAAGGTGGATTTCAAGGCTTTACCCTCATAGAAGTAATGGTGGTGCTTGTTATAATAGGGATTCTTGCTGTGGCGGTGGCTCCTAGGATCCTCTCCCGAACAGATCAAGCAAATGTTGTAAAGGCTAAGACAGATATGCGCGCTATATCGTCAGCTCTGAAAATGTATAAACTGGATAACGGCAACTACCCCACCACAGATCAGGGGCTTGAAGCGTTGGTAATTCAACCTGTTACAGAACCTGTGCCGCAATCTTGGAATCCGGGCGGGTATATAGAAGGCGGGATCGCTCCTAAAGATCCGTGGGGGAATTCATATATATACCGCAACCCAGGCATCGACGGAGCAGACTTTGAAATCATCTCCTATGGCAAGGATATGAAGGAAGGAGGCTCAAGCTATGATGCAGATATTGTTGTCAGCGGGTGATTTATCTAACTTTTCGCTTCTTGACCGGCGCTCAATGCGTTTAACTTCCTCACCAGCCTAGATGCTTTACGTGCGGCGGTTCCCTTATGGATAACATTCTTCCCCGCCGTGCGGTAGAGGATGGAAACACTTTCATTTACTAGGGTGCGGGCTTTTTCAGCATCACCTTCGGCGATCGCCGCTAAGCTCTTCTTAACCGCAGTTTTCATTCGGGACTTAGCAGATTTATTTGCAAGCCTCTTCTTTTCTGACTGACGTATTCTTTTCAACGCTTGGAGAGTGTGTGCCACTATTTCACCTCAATTAATGTATAATTCAAAACAGGTAGCGGTACAGGGAATTGAACCCCGGACAACGCGGATATGAACCGCGCGCTCTAACCAACTGAGCTATACCGCCGCAATAAAAAGCCG
>JAISNW010000019.1 GCA_031276055.1 Deferribacteraceae bacterium
GTTATCAGCCGCTTCATTTAAATAATGCTTTTCATAAGGTCTATTCCCCTTAAACGACAGCCTCCCCTCATTAAACAGCTTAATAAATTTTTTAGGGGTTGACCACTTCCTGCTCTTTAACATAGGCAGCCTTAAATCTATCTCTTGTATGATTAGCTCGTTAGGAGCGCCTGGCACAGAGAGATCTTTTGGGAAAAATATCTCCCCTTCATCATCCACCTCTGAATAATTCCTTAACCATGAGATCCCTCTTTTAAGCATATAATCCGAATTCAACTTCGCCAGCAGCTTTTTGGCGGTTTCTCTTCCAAACAGGATAAACTCCCTTCTAACCTTATCGGAGATATCTTTAATCATCGCGGCGTCATCGGGGTTATTCACCCGCCTAATCTTAAAGCCGCCCAACCTCTTTTTATCCTTTGCATACCCTATAATATATTCATGCACAGTATTGATGTGCCGAGAGTTGCTGCGAACAGCCTGCATAGTTATAAATGCGCCTAGGAAGTTAGACTTACTGAAGATGCCATCAGCCTCAACCTTTAACTCATAAAGGCAGCTGTCGTCTATAGAGATAAAGATTACCCCATCATCTTTTAATACAGCTTTAGCAAGTTTGAGCCGCTTTGAGATGAAGTCCACCCAATCTTCACGTTTATCATGGTAAGAAAATTTATTTCCTGTATTATATGGGGGGTCTATATAGATCATATCAAAGAACATCTGCTCTTCATATAATAACCTGAGATAGTCTAGATTATCTCCAATAGCGGCTGTCCCTAGCGGTGAGGTTTGTTCTCCCATAATTATGCTCTTTAATCTCTCTTAATTATTATCTGCTAAGGATAGCATCTGCAAAGCTCTCTGGTTCAAAATCTAGTAGATCTTCTGAGGTTTCCCCTACCCCAATATATTTCACAGGAATTTTAAGCTCAGAGGCGATTCTAAGCACTACCCCGCCTTTTGCGGTTCCGTCGAGCTTTGTTACGGCTATATCGGTTACCCCGATCATCTCTCTAAAAACTCTAGCTTGGTTCAGGGCGTTCTGACCCGAGCCCCCGTCTAAAACGAGCAAACTTTCATGAGGCGCTCCGCTATGGGCGCTGCCGCAAACTCGAACTATCTTTCTTAGCTCTTGCATGAGGTTCTCTTTGGTATGCAGCCTCCCTGCGGTGTCTATAATCACGGCATCGCAGCCGTTTTTTACCCCATATATTACAGCATCATAAGAGCAGGCGGCGGGGTCGCTGCCTGCTTTAGGGGCTATTATATGGCAGCCTAGCCTATCAGCCCAACTTTTAAGCTGCTCTATAGCGGCTGCTCTAAAGGTATCCGCGGCGGCAAGGCATACCTTCTTGCCGCTCTTTACCGCCTTATCCGCTAATTTTGCTGCTGTTGTTGTTTTTCCTGTTCCGTTCACACCCACAACTAAAACTACCTTTGGGATATTATTTTCGCTTTCAGATATTGAGGGTATAGGGGGAAAGAGGGAAACAATCTGATCTTTTAAGATTTCAAGAACCTTATCCGCATCTCTAGCTTTGCGTGCGGCGGCAACCATATCTTGCGCAAGGGCAGCGCCCATATCTGTAAGCACCATCTGTTCAAAGAGCTCTTCCCAAAAATTTTCATCAAAAGATGGGGAAGAAAAGATAGATGTGATCTGACGCGAAGTTTTTTGCAACCCTTCCTTTAGTCTGTTAAATACGGACATTATCTGCTTTTTAGAATAACTTACGACTTACGATATTTTGCGCTGAAATCGTTATAAACCCTTGTGACAGCGGATTCCAGATTGGTGATAATCTTGTGCAGATCAAGCGATTGTGAGGGGTATTTTGTCTGGCTTTCAATGTCTTCAGAGAGTTTACCAATATTATTAAGCCTTAAATTTCTGGATGCACCTTTTATGCTGTGGGCTTTAGCGCGGATGACGTCAAAATCTTTTGTATCAGCTGCGGTGCGCATTTCAGCTATCTCTCTGTTGACGGTAAGGAAAAATTGTTCAAATAGATCAACGAGCACAGCTAGATCGGAAACGCCTAGTGCACTAGAGAGCTTTTCAACATCTACAACATCTTCGCCTGGTGCGGCGCCTGCTTTACCTGAGCGGACGCGGTCTATAGTCTCTTTAAGGGATTTTACGCTGATAGGTTTTGTTATATAGCCATCCATCCCCATATTTAAGAAACGACGTATCTCTGTCTCTTTTGTGGTATTAAGCACCGCCACAATAGGGGGGCATACAAATTGTTGAGAAGCTTTTGAACGGTGGATTATCTCTTCAAGGGTATCTTTACCCAACGCGGGCGAGGCAGTATCAACAAAGACAATCTCAAAGCCTTTAGATATTTTCTGCTCTAACTCGCTAGGTCTAAGAGCGAGCTCAACAAAATACCCCGACTGCTCCAAAAACATGGTCATAAGCCTGCTGTTAATCGGATTGTCTTCAAACACCAACGCTCGATTCGGCATCACATACTCCCTACAAGATATGAATATATTACACATATTATCTGATTTTTTTAATAAATACAATCACCCTTACCGCTTTTGCAAGAAAATCAGGGAAAAAATAACTATTGCAAATTCCCCTTCACTGTCCGCTCTTTTATAATTTGCACAATTCACAAAATATCGTATAAGCATTTGCTATTGCTGTCTGTCTATGCTACACTATACCCTGTGGGGATATAGGATATACGATGGGCGAATTGGAAAAAAAGGGCGAATCAGATAACTTTGAAAGTTTTGATGATATAGATGACGATTATATAAATAATTATCTAAACATCGCCGCCCCTGCTCAAGAACCTGTTTCAAAACCTGAGCAGGTAAAACCCTCTAAAATTCCACCGCCTCCTCCTAAAAAACCGTCAGAGCCTCCTGTTTCAACTAGGCCGCCTGCGCCTGAGTCCGCCGAAGCCGATTGGCGCACATGGCTTGGTGCGGGCTATGTGCAAAAACGCGGAATAGAGGTTGTGGAATCCGTTATCACCGATCTTAGAAACGGTAGAAAGATGAATATTCAGGCGGTGTTAAACCTCATTGAAGATCTTTTAACATCCTGCCGCCAGAATGAAGAACGTTTTATAAACCTAATCCGCGTGAAAGACCCTGGAAATTACTCTTTTTCCCACCCTGTCAATGTCGCCATATGCAGCATTGCAGTAGGGGCTACCTTGCAGTTTAATAATAAGCAGTTAATAAGATTGGGGCTTGCAGCGCTCCTTCATGATATAGGGGAAATTAAACTCCCTGCCCGAATGTTGAACAAGTATGCTAAATATACAGGCTCTGAGCTTGCAGCTATGCAAAAGCATCCTGCCTTAGGGGTTGAAGTATTAAAAAAAGATGGGCAGGTGCCGGAAGATGTGCTGCTTGGGGTTTTCCACCACCATGAACGTTTAGATGGTTCAGGATATCCTTCAGGGCACCTTGGGCGCTTTATACACCCGCTGGGGAAGATTATAGCCCTCGCGGAAACCTTTGATGCGATGACTAGCATTAGAAACAACGCCTCATCCAATCCGCCCGCAGACGCGTTGAAAACAGTTTACAGTCTGTCGGGCAAACACTATGATCCAAATGCTGTAAAAGCCCTTATCATGCTCTTAGGGTTATACCCGATGGGTTCTCTAGTGCGCCTTTCAGGTGGGCAGCTTGCGATAGCGTTTACAAAGAATAGAGAAAATCTATCCAAACCTAATGTGATTGTCATCACAGATAATAACGGGCAGCCTATAGAACCATTTTTAGTCAATCTAAATAATGATCCTGTGGGAAGGTGGATCACATACACTGAAGATGCTAATCTGATGCAGGTAGATACAAATAAATACATTCAAGACTTTCTGCTCAGAAACAAAACTGTGGAAAATATAACCTATTAGGGTGTAAAGATGCTTTCTGGATTAAGGTCTGTTGCGGGTTTATTAGCTGCGGGGCAGCAATCCAAATCCTTCAGCAAATTCCAATCCCCTAAAGCTCCATTAAAAGAGAAGCGCTCTCTATTTGTAAAGCAGAACAACCCAGGCTACTATAAAGATAATTACGGCGTCATAAGAACTCCGTCAGGCAGCCCGCTCTTTTCAGTATCTGAAAAATACAATATAGGGCTTGACGGCACTATCTTTGAATATGATAAACCTGTTGGAGTTTTAAGGATGTTCGATGTGGCGTCAGATATTGTTTCCGCTGAAGACGCCCTTGTATTCCGTTTGTCTCCCCCTATTTTAAGAACCAGATAAGGAGTTGTTTGTGAATCCTGAAAGCTATGAATCTCCATTCAAGCAGCGCTATGCCAGCGAGGAGATGTTAAAACTGTTTTCACCGCGAAATAAATTCATACTTTGGAGGAAGTTGTGGATCGCTCTAGCTGAGGTAGAGAGGCAGTTAGGGCTTCCTATAACCGAAGAGCAGATAATTCAGATGAAAGAAAATGCGGAAAATATAGATTTCGCCTATGCCGCTGAAATGGAGGAGCGTTTTAGACACGATGTTATGGCGCATGTCCACGCCTTCGGTAAAGCTGCGCCGCTAGCTAAACCTATAATTCACTTAGGGGCTACAAGCTGTTTTGTGGGGGACAATGCAGATATAATTATCATGAGAGACGGCATTAAAATGCTCCAAAAAAAGATTGGAGCGTTCATGGCGAATCTTAGAGATTTCGCCCTTAAATATAAAGACCTGCCAACCCTCGGCTTCACACATTTTCAACCCGCGCAGCTTACAACTGTGGGCAAGAGGGCGTCTTTGTGGCTTTTTGATATTTATATGGATTTAGAGGCTTTAACCGCTGCACAGGAGAGGTTGATGCTGTTAGGTTCAAAAGGCGCAACAGGAACTCAAGCATCTTTCCTCGAACTTTTCAAAGGAGATCATAATAAAGTGAAAACTCTAGAGCGCTCTATCGCTCAAAAGTTCGGTTTTAATAAGGTGCAGCCGGTGAGCGGGCAAACCTATTCCCGTAAACAAGACGCCATGGTGCTTGCCGCCCTTGCGCAATTTTCCAGCAGCGCAAATAAATTTGCAACAGATATTAGGCTCTCAGCACATCTAAAAGAGGTGGAGGAGCCTTTTGAAAGGGATCAGATCGGCTCCAGCGCCATGGCGTATAAACGCAACCCCATGCGCTCTGAACGGATATGCTCCATAGCAAGATTTGTTATAAACCTTGCCTCTAATGCTTATTATACCCATGCAAACCAATGGTTTGAGAGAACATTGGATGATTCCGCCAACCGCAGGCTTTCTATTTCGGAGGCATTTTTGGGAGGCGATTGCCTTGCGGAACTCTACAAATCTGTGTCAAAAGGTTTAATAGTAAACGAAAAGGTTATAGAAAGGCATATCCGCGAGGAGCTTCCATTTATGGCAACCGAAAACATTATAATGCAATCGGTGGTAAAGGGCGGGGATCGTCAACAAATACATGAGATTATAAGGCAGCACTCTCTAGAGGCAGCCCGCCGCGTAAAAGAGTGCGGAGAGGTAAACCCGCTTATATCTCTTTTGGAAAATGATAGCAAGATCCCGCTTACAAAAGAGGAGATAAAGGCTGTTCTTACTCCAGAAAAGTTTGCAGGCAGAGCTAAGGAACAGACAGAGGAGTTTATAAAAGAGTATATAGACCCTGTGCTGGAAAAACTTGAAGTATCCGAAAGAGACGGCAGAATAAGGGTATAAATCTTAATGATATTTATATTGACAATCCGGTAAATAAAATTGAATATACATAGGGTAAAATAGTTATGAATTTTGATATAGGCAAGCTCTTATTTTCTTCTGGTTTTTGGGTTGCCGTTGGGGTAATCTTTCTCTTGATCGAGGGTTTTACCTTTCACCTGGTGTCGGTTTGGTTTTTCCTTGCGGCTCTTGTCATGGTGCTACTGACGCTATTTTTTAATATTCCTTATCTCTTTCAAATGGCGCTGTTTTTATCTATCTCCATACTCCTCCTCTTATTTACCCGCCCTTTTGCCGCTAAAAAATTGAATGTAGGTAAGGTTAAAACCAATGTAAACGCCCTTTGGGGAGTGAGAGCGTTGGTGGTGAAAAAAATACCCAAACATGAACGCGGGGAAATAAAGGTCAGCGGGCAGATATGGACGGCAATCTCTCTAGACGGCGGCGAAATAGCTGAAGGGAGTGAAGTTATAATAGATAGAATTGAAGGGGTTAAGGCGGTGGTGCACCCTGCTGACGCTGAAAATCAAACAATGGGTGAATAGATTTTAGTAAATGGAGTAAGTATGTCGTATATTTTTATTGCAATAGCGGTTATCTTTCTTTTATTGATACTCACAGGAGTTAAAATTGTTCCCCAATCGCAGGCTTTTGTGATTGAAAGGTTGGGGGGTTATAGTAAAACATGGGATGTGGGGTTTCATATCAAGCTCCCCTACATTGATCAGATTGCCAAAAAAGTGTCCCTCAAAGAAAGGTTTTACGAACACCCGCCGCAACCTGTTATCACCAAAGATAATGTAACCATGTCAGTGGACAGCGTAGTTTTCTTTCAGGTGGCGGATCCGAAACTTTATACTTACGGCGTTGTCAACCCAGACCATGCCATTGCCCAACTTACCACCACCACATTAAGAAATGTAATAGGGGAATTGGAGTTAGATGAAACCCTCATCAGCCGGGATACTATCAACAACAAATTGCGGGGCATCCTTGATGAAGCATCAGATGCATGGGGTATTAAAGTTACAAGGGTTGAGGTAAAAAACATTGACCCGCCCAACTCTATTAAAGACGCTATGGAAATGCAGATGCGCGCGGAGCGGGAAAAACGGGCGTTAATTCTAGCGGCGGAAGGGGAAAAGCAATCCGCAATATTAAGGGCTGAAGGTGAAAAACGCGCCAAAATTCTTCAGGCGGAAGCCCAGAGGGAAACGGCAATACAAGAAGCAGAGGGGCAGGCAAAGGCAATTCTTTCTGTTCAAAAAGCCACCGCAGACGGGCTTGAGATGATCAAAGCCGTAATAGGAAGAGAGGGGGCAATCCTCCTTAAAGGCTATGACGCCCTTCAGAAAGTTGCGGACGGTAAAGCAACAAAACTCATTATCCCTTCAGAATTGCAAAAGATAGCTGGAACAGTTGCCGCCCTTAAAGATATAATAGAAAAGTAAACATATTGGGGTTTTAACGGTGAAAACAGAGATAAGGCTTTCAGGTTCCGGCGGGCAGGGGTTGATAACCGCGGGGATAATATTTGCTCAAGCGGCAGTGCTTGACGGTAAAAATGCGGTTCAAACCCAATCCTATGGTCCGGAGGCGAGGGGGGGCGCTGCAAAAGCAGAGGTTATCATAAGCGATAAAGAGATATATTACCCAAAAGTTACCACCCCCGATATCCTTATCGCCTTAACGCAGGAAGCGGTCAATAACTATATCTCTGATATGAGTGAAGATGGGTTGGTGATTGCGGACGATACCCTTGTGAAAGAAGTTCCGTTTGGAAATTACAAGATTTTTAAGACACCCATAGTAACAGCGGCATCTGAAAAACTAGCTTCCGTTTTATCGGCAAATATCATTACGCTCGCCCTGCTCAATACGCTATACCCCACCGTAAGCGCCGCAT
>JAISNW010000043.1 GCA_031276055.1 Deferribacteraceae bacterium
ACCCTGAAACTTTAGAAATACTTAGACACTCCACAGCACACCTCATGGCGCAGGCTGTCAAAAATCTATTCCCAACTGCAAAGGTTGCCATAGGACCTGTAATAGAAGATGGCTTTTACTATGATTTTGATTATGAACACCCCTTTACACCGAATGACTTTATAAAGATAGAACAAGAGATGCTGCGCCTCTGTAAAGATAATATCCCTATTATCCGTTCAGAGCTTTCAGCAGAAACCGCCGCTGAAAAGTTTTCCGCTATGGAGGAGAGCTATAAAACCGAGATTATAAACGATCTTATAAGGGATTTCGGCACAGATAAAGTCTCTTTATATACACAGGGCAGCTTTACCGATCTATGCCGCGGACCGCATCTGCCTTCCACAGGCAAGATTAACCATTTCAAGCTCTTATCTGTAGCGGGAGCTTATTGGCGCGGCGATGAAAAAAATAAGATGCTCCAGCGCATATACGCCACCTCTTTTTTCTCTAAAAAAGAGCTTGATAGACGTCTTGCCTTTTTAGAAGAAGCCAAAAAGCGAGATCACAGAAAGCTGGGAAAACAGCTCCGCCTCTTTATCTTTGATGAGGAGATTGGCGCAGGTTTACCTATCTACCTTCCGAAAGGCGGAATATTGAGAGCGCTTTTAGAGGAGTTCGAGCGCAAAGAACATATAAAGAGGGGTTATGAAGTTGTATACTGCCCAACCCTCTTAAAAAAGGATGTTTGGGTAAAATCAGGGCATTACGAAAATTATAAAGAAAATATGTATTTCACAGAGGTTGACGGCGTGCAGTATGGGATAAAACCGATGAACTGCGTCAACCATATCGTAATATATTCATCGGAACTTAGAAGCTATAGAGACCTTCCGATCCGCCTCTTTGAGTTAGGGCATGTCCACCGCCATGAAAAATCAGGCGTTCTGCACGGACTAATGCGGGTGAGGGCATTCACTCAAGACGATGCTCATATCTTCTGCCGTGAAGATCAACTCTACGCAGAGATAACCCAGATATTAAACTTTGTTAAAGAGGTGATGAGCCTTTTTAACTTCGAATTCAAGCATATCCTTTCAACCCGCCCTGAAAAGTATATCGGTTCTGTTGAAAACTGGAATCATGCAACCGATGCTTTAGAAAAGGCGCTGCAGGAAAATGGGATAGATTATACGATAAATGAAGGGGATGGAGCGTTTTACGGACCAAAGATAGATATCTTGCTGAAAGACGCCATCGGCAGATTTTGGCAGTGCGCCACCATCCAGTGCGACTTTAACCTGCCGGAACGTTTTCAACTCTCTTATATTGCTGAGGACGGCAGCCGCCGCCGCCCTGTAATGCTGCACCGAGTTATATTAGGTTCTATTGATCGTTTTATCGGGGTTCTTATAGAACACTTTACTGGGGCTTTTCCTCTCTGGTTAACGCCTGTTCAGGTGAGGGTGATGAATATCACCGATGAACAAACAGAATATGCAGCGAGTATTGCGGGAAGACTTATCGAGTTAGGCTTTAGGGTTGATAAAGATTTTAGAAACGAGAAGATATCTTTTAAGATAAGAGAGGCGCAGCTTGAAAAGATACCTCATATGCTTATCTTAGGAAATAATGAGCTTGACAGCAAAACTATCTCCCTAAGGCTTAGAAACGGTGAAAATAAAAATAATCTTGATCTTTTCGCTTATATTGATATACTGTCCACCTTGATTACTGAAAAATCTTTGGAATTATGGAGGTAGTTTAACATCTCACGAATGGCTACAGAAAAGATCAACGAAGAGATTAATTATCCTGAGGTAAGACTTTTGCTGGAAGATGGAACTCAACATGGAATAGTTTCATCCCGAACAGCGCTTATAATGGCTAATGAGAAGGGGTTAGACCTCTTGGAAATTTCCAGCACGGCAAATCCTCCTGTATGCAAGCTAGTGGATTATGGAAAGTATAAATTTGAACGGACTAAAAAAGATAAAGAAGTCCGTAAAAAATCACGGGAAAATCAGGTGGAATTAAAAGAGTTAAAATTCCGCCCGAAGATAGAAGAGCACGATTATAACGTTAAGATTAAACATATCCGCCGTTTTATTATGGAAGGCAATAAGGTTAAGCTCACCGTCCGCTATCGCGGGCGGGAGATCGTATTTCAGAATCATGGGCTTGCCCTTCTTAATAGAATTGTTCAAGAGGTGGAAGACATTGCAGTTGTTTACAAGATTCCTGAAATACAGGGCAAACAGCATATAATGATTATATCCCCAAAAAATGGGTGATTATTAAAATATTTATATTTGAGGAGCATAAATAATGCCTAAGATTAAAACACATAAAGGGGCTAAAAAGAGGTTTAAGATCACCCCAAACGGCAAGGTATTGTTTGCTAAAAAGGGGAGGAGGCATATCCTCACATCCAAATCAGCGAAACGCAAGAGGAATCTGCGTAAAACAGGGGTTGTTGAAAAAACATTGGCTGCTAATATCAGAGAGTTGCTGCCGTATCTTTAATTTACACGTATTGGAGGTTAAAAAGTGCCTAGAACAAAGGGCGGGTTCAAAACCCGCAGGAGAAGTAATAAAATATTAGCCCTTGCAAAGGGAAATGTCGGACGCAGAAAGAATGTTTATAATATAGCCCGTCCTACTGTGGAGAGAGGACTCGCCTTTGCATATAGAGACCGCCGCGCAAAAAAGAGAGAGATGCGTAAACTCTGGATTATTAGGATCGGAGCTGCCGCTAAACTGTGCGGAACATCCTATTCAAAGTTAATAGGGGCTCTGATTAAAAATAAAAGCGAGTTAAACCGTAAAGTTCTTTCAGAACTTGCTATAAATGATTTCAACGCATTTGCAAATCTAGTAAAGCAACAGCTTTAGACGGGTGGAAGCAAAGAACGTCCGCTAAAGCTCTTAACCATTAAGATTGTGGCAAACTATCCGATCCCAATAGGGCATCAGCGGACTCGTGAAGTTGTTGAGCGCTCCCTCGTGAACCTCTCTCACGCTTATCTCTTTTCCGGTATAGAAGGGATTGGGAAAAAACTCTTTGCAATCTGGATAGCAAAATATCTCTTATGTGAAAAGGGCTCGCCTCTTTTCACAGAGTGCAGTTGCTCTGCATGTGTTCAGGCAGACAACAACCTCCATCCGGATATCCATATTCTTTCTGGCAACAGAGACGATAAAACGGTAGAATCCAAAAAAAAGGGGAATATCAAAGGCGATTACGTTGTTGATAATGTCCGCACATTGACTGAAATCGTTGACAGCACCCCCTACAGCGGAAAGTGGAAAGTCATTATCTTAGACGGAGCGCATCAGTTATCGTTCGGCGGTCAGAGCGCTTCTGCTAACGCTATCTTGAAAACGCTTGAAGAACCTGGGGCTAATTCTGTATTCTTTCTTATCACCCACAGAACAGACCTAATCCTGCCTACTATCCTATCCCGCTGTCAAACGGTATATTTCAATCCATTAAGTATAGATGAACTTGAAAAGATATGCAGGCTTAACGCAATTGCCTATACTCAAGACAGCCTAGCCGCCGCGGGCGGATCTCTTTCTAACCTTAAATTTTTAGCAAAATTTAATATAAAAGGGTTCTTCAAGTTAGTAGAAAATAGAGAGAATGAAGCTCTTGCTGAGATCATCTTTTCCTTTGCT
>JAISNW010000076.1 GCA_031276055.1 Deferribacteraceae bacterium
TCTTGCAAGAAACGACGTGTTATATGTTCTACAAAATGGAAACGTTTATCTAAGTGCTGGGGCGCTATCTCCCTAAGCTGATCGAAGTTCTCCAGAGTATTAAAGCGAACAAGCTGATAGGGATCCATCCCTTCAACTTCATCTTGTGCGTTTTCAGCGGATAATAGCCTTTCTGCCAGTAAAAAGCCTACCGTCCGCATATACTCATTGCCGCAATACTCCTCTTTTATGATATTGCTGAAAAATTGAGCATCATCTATTCGGCGCATTTTAACGACATATTCAATGGCAGGCAGGCTGTTGTCAAGCCCTACAAGCTCATAACCGCTCCCCCCTTGAGCCTGCACAATCTTAAATACACCCAGATAAACATCGTGGGAGAAACGGCTGTTAAGCTCTACCTCCATGATAGAGCAGGCGCGCCGTTGTTTGAGTTCTCTGTAATCCAAAAAGCCGTAATACACAGGAAGTTTAATCTTATATACATATTTTTCTGTTATTAAAAGCTCTGAGCAGTGGGTTTGCACTCGTGCTGCACTCTGTTTTAGAATATCCTTCAATATATCGATTGGGTTCAAAAAAACCTCCTAATTATGCTTATCACCCTTTTATCAACGATTGTAAGAGTTTGATCTCGTCAATATAGCGCTCTGCGGGGGTTTCTAATATCCCCAACACATCTTTAAGGCGCCTATCGTTTACCAATGCTGAAAAAAAGTCCAACCCTAAAAACCCTTTCCCTATCAACTCGTGGCGGTCTTTTCCCGATGCTAAGGGGTGTTTTGTATCGTTAATATGGAATACCTTCAGTTTATCGCCGAAACGGGTGAGGGCATCGTTTATAATGGTGTTATACATTGTCAGCAGATCATAGCCCGCGCTGAACATATGGCAAGAATCAAGACAGACGCCTAACTTGCTCTCCACAGCTTTATCGATGATCTCTGAGAGCTCTTCCAGCTTTCTGCCTATGGTGTTTCCGCCGCCGCTCGTAGTCTCAAGGAGGGTGATCGCTCCTACATCCCCCTTATAGACTTCGTTTAAGCCGTCAACAATCCGCTTTATCCCCGCGTCGCAGCCGCTGTCTAAAGGGGAGCCTGGGTGCAGCACATAATAGGGGATCCCTAGAGCATCACAGCGCGAAAGCTCATCTTTCAGACAGGCGATCGACCTTTTGCGCACATCTTCTTTAGGGGAGGCGAGGTTAATTAGAGAGGTAGCGTGCGCTGTGACGGCGTCTTCACCAAAAGATGATGAAAGAGCTCTATACTGCTCAATCTCTTTATCCGTTAGAGGCGCTTGATACCAACGGTTCGGCACAGTGACAAAGAGTTGGGCGGCTTGGCAGCCATCCTCAAGCGCCCGCTCAAGAGCTCTATAGATTCCGCCGCTTACAGATTCATGAGCCCCTATCCTCATGTCTTTTTAGAGCCTTTTTTCTTTTCAGCCCTGTTATCTTCGGTTATCTGCAAATATCTCTCCACATCGCGTTTAGAGCCGATTATTAAGGGCGTGCGCTGGTGGATGGCGTCTGGAATTATATCTAAAATATCCCTCTTGCCGTCTATCGCTCTACCGCCTGCCTGCTCACAGATATATGCTAAGGGGATCGCCTCATACATAAGGCGGAGCTTTCCTTTCGGGTTTTTTGTATCTGCTGGGTAGAGAAAAACCCCCCCTTTTAGAAGATTGCGGTGGAAGTCTGCCACCAGAGAGCCGATATAGCGGGCTATATACGGAGTCTCTGTGTTATTTTTCAACTCTTCTACATAGGCTTGCGTAATAGAATCCCACTTGCTGAAATTTGCCTCATTGACGCTGTAGATATGCCCTGTTTCAGGGATTGTCATATCAGGGTGGGAGAGGATAAACTCCCCAACGCTAGGATCAAGGGTAAAGCCGTTTACCCCTCTACCAGTGGTGTAGACAAGCATTGTAGAAGAGCCGTAAACAATATACCCCGCTGCTACAAGAGAGCGCCCGCACTGCAAAAAATCTTGAGGGACAGCTTCGCCCACTGTGCCGCTCGGTTTCTTAAACATGGCAAAGATTGTGCCGATATTCACATTTACATCGATATTGCTCGAGCCGTCCAGCGGATCAAAAACTATGATATACTTGCCTTTAGGGTATTTATCAGGTATCGGGATTATCCCCTCCGCCTCTTCGCTGGCCATACCGCACAAAAGCCCTAAATGATCAAGGGCGGTGATCATCTTTGTGTTGGCAAATACATCCAGTTTCTGCTGTGTCTCCCCATGAACGTTAGATGAGTGGGTGGCTCCCACAATATTTGCTATGCCGGCTTTATTCACCTCCCAGCTGATTATCTTAGCGGCAAAGGCGATCTGCTCTAAGATAAGGCTGAGATCCCCTGTAGCGGTGGGGAAGTGGCGCTGTTCAGCAAGGATGAACCCTGCAAGCGTGCTGGAACCGGTGCGGACATTCTTTAACATGGCTGCCTCCCTAAAAAAATTCCCTATAAAGAGTTATTTAGGTATAACCCTCTCTGCAACTTTTTCTCCATCAGAAACGGTGTAACCTGTCAACTCTAGCCAGTGGACAGTGGGAAATATTATCCCTCGTGTGAGGTTAATGTAGATATTATCAAGGCGTGCGAGCTTGCCTGAAAGGGTTACAGTTGCCTCTGGGCAGCTGTTTTCATCAAAAAACACCCTTATATCTTTTTTAGAAAGCTCGTCATTTTTAACGTTGATAATATACTCCTTGCCTTTCAGCACCTCTTTTGTGTTTATCCCAAACTGCGGGGATTCAAGTGCAGTAAGCCCTTCGCGCTGGCCTTTCTCGGCGTTCATTATCCAGTATATATCAACTGGATTTGTTGAGTCAAACTCACCGTTCTTGATTATGGCATCATAATACAGCACATTCTTATTGTCGCTTTTATTAATTTCAAAGAGGTGGGTTTTACAGACAGGGGTTGTAGAATTGTCTGTGTTGTTATCTGCTAGTGCAGTGCAGGAAAGTCCAAAAAGGAAGGGGATAGTAAAAAAAAGAGTAGATAAGATGCGCATCAAAACTCCAAAAAATATAATTTATTTACAAGAGATATTAATAGTTCAATTCAGAGGCTCTTGCAAGCTCAATTTTTTAAGAAGTCTATTGTGTCGGTTTTTCTAAGTTATAATTTTTCATCTTTTTATGAAGGTAGGAGCGTTCTATATCTAGCAGCCTTGAGGCTTTAGAAACATTCCAGTTGGCGGCGGTGAGGGCTTTAATTATATACTGTTTTTCAAACTCATCTCTAGCGTCTTTCAATGGGGAGTGCATATCTAGGCTTTCAATGGGTATTTCGTTTGCAGCGCTGTCTTCATGGCTGAAGTAATCAGGGAGATCGCCTATAGACAAAGTCTCCGTCTCTGAAAGCACTGCTAAGCGCTCCACCACATGCCTAAGCTGCCGAACATTTCCAGGCCACTTAAAACGGACAAGGAGTTGCATAAGCTCTGGAGTAATAACCTTGCGCGTAAGGGCGTTTTCAAAACATGTTTCTTCAAGAAAGTGCATAGCAAGCAGGGGGATATCCTCCGGCCGCTCCCGTAGAGGCGGAATCTCAATGGGGATGACATTAATTCTATAGTAGAGATCCTCACGGAAGCTGCCTGAACTAACTTCCACTTCAAGATTTTTACTGGTGGTGGAGATAAGGCGGAAATCTGAGCGGATATTTTCAACCCCGCCGACCCTTGTGAATAAGCCGCCCTCTAAAACTTTGAGGAGCTTTGCCTGCATCTGCTGTTCTAAATCGCCTATCTCATCAAGCATAAGGGTGCCGCCGTTTGCCAACTCGATCTTTCCTATCTTTTGCGTTTCCGCTTTTTCGCAACCAAAGAGTTCGCCTTCTATAATCTCCAACGGAACGCTAGAGCAATTTATCTCAACAAACGGCGCTTCCGCCCGTTTAGAGAGCATATGTATAAGCCGTGCGGCATGTTCTTTGCCTGAACCGTTCTCCCCATAAATCAGTATCCACGCGTTTGAAGGGGACACTTTTTCTATCTTTTTTTTCAGGTTTCTTAAAAGCCTGCTTGCGCCTATTAGGTTATATTTTTTTAGGAGGTTGAATTTTGATTCCCTTAAATCCTCAAGAATCTTCAGCTTTTCTTGAATACGCATAACTATGGTAACTATCCTCTCCAGAGAGAGCGGTTTTTCAAGGAAATCGTAAGCCCCCCACCGGATAGAATCTACAGCGTTCTCTATCTTGCTATGCCCGGATATCATAACCACTTCAAGCTCAGGCATATTCCGCTTAATCTCCCTTAACCCCTCTGAACCGTCTTTATCAGGCAGCCACACATCAAGGAAAACAACATCAAACTGCTCCTCTTGCAAAGCCTTAAACCCATCCTCAAAACTCAAACGATAGCTGCACTGATAACCCTCATCTTCGAGGATTCCCTGTATCGCAGTGCATATATTTTTCTCATCATCAATAACTAGAACTCTCATATACCACCTGTTGACAATATTACACATAAACCGGGATAAAAACAAGAAAAGATTGCATTTTTGCCATAATTAAACTATAAGTTTAGAAGATGTTTAGTTTACACTTTTAAGGGGCGTT
>JAISNW010000134.1 GCA_031276055.1 Deferribacteraceae bacterium
CAAACTCTCACTTTTTAGGGTAATATCAGGTTCAATAAAGAGCGATTCTGAAGTCATAAACTCGCCGAAAGGTGAAAAAGAGCGGATTACTCAACTGTATCTGGTTCAAGGCAAAAACAGCACAAAGGTTGACGAGCTTACAGCAGGCCAGATCGGGATGGTCAATAAGTTAAAATATACCGAGACATTCGATTCTCTCTCTGCTGTGAACGCCCCTGTGGAATTTCCTAAAGTCTCTCTGCCCGAAAAGGTGATCTCTTTTAGCATCGTTCCGAAATCTAAAGATGATGAAGATAAGGTGAGCACAGGGTTACATAAGCTGCTGGAGGAGGACCCTGGTCTTGCCATCCGTAGAGACGCCGAGACATCGGAGCTGCTCCTTGCCGGCATGGGGCAGATGCATATTGAAGCAGTGGTTGAAAAGCTCCAGAAAAAGTTTAATGTTCAGGTAGAGATGAAGATACCCAAAGTTCCATACAGGGAAACTGTGCGCCAGAAGGCATCGGGGCAGGGTAAATATAAGAAACAGTCCGGAGGCCGCGGTCAATATGGCGATGTATGGCTTGAGATAACGCCTCTACCTAGAGGGAGCGGGTTTGAGTTTGAAGACCGTATAGTAGGCGGTGTTGTGCCGAAAAACTATATTCCTGCTGTAGAGAAAGGGGTGCGCGAGGCGGCTGTCGATGGGGTTTTTTCTGGATACCCTATGGTAGATTTTAAGGCAGCTATCTATGACGGCTCTTATCATACTGTGGATTCTTCGGAGCTTGCGTTTAAGGTGGCGGCATCAATGGCTTATAAGAAGGTTGCCGCTGAAGCTAAACCAGTGCTTTTAGAACCAATTATGAATATAGACATCTTCGTGCCTGAAGAGAATGTTGGAGCAGTGATAGGCGATATGAACTCTCGTCGTGGACGGATAGTCAATGTTGAACCGCAAACTTCAGGGCAGCATATAAGGGCTCAAGTGCCGATGGCGGAGATTCTCACATACGCGCCTGATATTAGAAGTATGACGGGCGGGCGGGGTATGTTTACATGTGAATTTGCCGCCTATGAGGAGCTTCCGTCACACCTTGTGGATAAGGTTGTCGGCGAGAAAAAAGGCGCATAAGCAAACTTAATGATCGCAACCAATATTTACAAGAATTATACCGCTACCCTCTCTGAGCTTTATCGACAGGAGGTTAATGTCGTCTCTCCTGATTTAGGGGAGATTACCCTTAGCACCTCTCAGAAGGAAGAGGCTAGTTTCTTAAAAACATTTCTTGTAGCTTTGGTGGGTTTTGCCGCCGCAGCGGCTGTAACCATCTTGATTGTAAATCCTTTCAAGGCAGGTTCAGATTTCCCTGAATATACCCCCGATACTCTCTCAAAGCCGATCATAGCGCCTAATACGCAATATGTGCAGATTCAGTTGATAGAGTTTGAAGACTCACCCGCGGATTTAGAGATTTTGCCGTCTCTATATAGTAAAGATGAGAGCGCCGAAATTCAACCTGAACAAACGATGCTAACACCAACTTCGCCGCCCGACAGCTTGATAACTAATAAAACGGTTGAACCTGATAAAGCTTCTCCGCCTATTAAATCTGCTGCACCTAAACAAACGTCTCCCCCTCCCCCTGTGCAGAGGGCTAACCCTGTGAAGCCACCGAAACCTCTCTTATACTCCCTTAAAGTTGACGGAATCTCTTTATCAGACTATAACCGCCTAAAAGAAGTCGTGGGGGGGAAAGTCAATATCACCGCTGATAGGTCTGCTGAACATATTAATATGTGGGCGCTGTATATTCCTGCGTCGGGCACTGGGATGTTCATAGAAGGTTCTGAAGTTCTCCCGCACAGTTATTATTCATCTAAAGAAGATGCCGTCAAAGCGGCTGAAGAGAAAGCTGATAAGGGGCAGGCGTCTATAATAAAAATGGAATCTGTTCAAAATGATCTGTATAATGTGGCTTTATGCTGTTTAGAGCTTGAAACTGCAAAAGAGGCGGCGCAAAAAAGCGGAATTACAGATAGAGTATTTCAGCTGAGGAGACGATGATCTACTAAGAGGAGGAATATATGACAAAAGCGGATATTGTAAACAATCTGCACGAACTTACCGGGCTTACAAAGAAAGATATTTCCATCGTTGTAAACTCAGTTTTTGAGAGTTTGCGGGATAATATCTTAAACAATGTCTCTACAAAACTTTCGGGGTTCGGCAACTTTAAGGTGAAATTACGCGGCAAGAGGATTGGCAGGGTTATCGCCTCTGGGCAGAGCAAAGAGATTCCTGCAAGATATGTGGTCAGCTTTAAGCCTAGCTTAAAACTGAAAGAAAGGGTGAATGAGTAAAAGATATTATCAGATGAGGGATGTTGCTAAAATACTAGACATCCCCGCTTCAACCATTAGGTTTTGGGAAGAGAATTTTCCGCAGATCAAACCTACACGCACCTCAGGCGGGCATAGAACCTATGACAGCATGCAGCTTGAGAAGCTGCAATATATTAAGCGTCTCCTCAAAGATGAGGGGTTGACCATTGAAGGAGCGAAAAAACGTCTATCCCAAAAGCGTTCTGAAGCAGACGCCCCTGTTGAAAAGTCCGTTCAAAAAATCCAAACCCCTTCTGAAAATATTCCGCCGTTGGAACTGCTTGAAAAGGTTAAATTGGAACTCAAGGAGATAGCGGCCATCCTCAAGTAGCTAGGAAGGATTTTAGGATAATCAGCTTATGATTGGTCGTTTTGTTATTTACTAATACTTCTCCATTAAATCCATTTTAAAACAAAGGCAAGTTGTAAAAAATGATCTCCTTTCCCGCATGTATCAACCGATTTGAGTTATTCGGATTTCATTTGCCGTTTTATATCCGAATATTCGGCGGGGATATGAGTTTATCCATCGCTCTATCCGTTTAATATATGCCACCGGCAGTTTGGATAACCGCCTCCATAGATATATGAAAGGGGGTTAAGGTGGAAGTAAAAAAGACTAAGTGGAAACTAAAATAAATTAGAAATTAAGAAATAATGTAGAGTTAATAGTGAATTAAAAAAGTCCACGTGGACTTTTAGCGGTATTGATCGGTTTTAATCTCTATTATGATACACATTGTAAGGTAAAAAACTATAAAAAGGCAGCGGGTGAAATCAACCCTGCAAGATACCTTGCAAGCCTACGCAAGAGCGGTTGAGAAAAGGCTTGATAGCTATATCGGGAAGGTGATAAGCGGAGAAGTTATCGAAAACTGCTTTGATAATCTTGTAAAGCTGCGGTTAAGCGTTGGCGGCGGTGAGGTGGAAGTTTACGCTAGGCGGCTTAATGTGAGGGGTAAAGGGGATATTTCGGTCGGTTCTAGGGTGTAAGCTGAAGTTAATGATGTGGGCTCTTTATACGGAAAGCCGCCCTTAAAGCCAAAAAACAAAAAAGTTAGAGGTTATACATCAAGCCCTTGTGCACGATGTTTTGCTAAAACTTCTTCAAAAGGGATCGAGTTTGAAGGGTCTGCATCACACTCGGCTTCAATACGATCAATCTCTGCCGCCTCTTCAGCGGTTAAGATAGTATCATCATCGTCATCGTAGCCATGCGTGTCAATAACGGTATTTAGTTCTTGTTTTGCGGTATTCATTTTTTATATGCCTCTCCTCTAGGAGTAATTTTAACAACAAGTCTGTGATCGGGCTTATTAGCAAATATAACTCGGTAGTCGCCTACTCGCAATCTAAAATCTTTACGTCCTACTAATTGCTTTACATCCCCTTGCGGCGGTTCTTTCTCTAAGCCTTTTATAGCTTTATCAAGTGCGGTCTTATAAGGTGTGCTTAAACGATTTAAGTATTTTTCCGCAACCTTGCTTAATCTTACTTCCATAATGCTTATTACCATCTTTTTGTAAAAGAAGATCCGGAATTCTTAAAAACCCGCGTTAGTGATATTGTAAAAAATCTTGAAAAACTAAAGGTTGATCTTAAACTTATCCTTAAAAAAGTTCATGAAAATACTTGATGGTGGGCAATGGCAAATATTAATAAGTTTTCTAAAATACTTGAATATCTTAAAAAAGGGATTTATGAAAAAGATGACGCATTAGGGCTTTCGCTTCTTGCTGCCGTAAGCGGGGAGAGCATCTTTTTTCTTGGACCTCCAGGGGTTGGCAAAAGCCTTATCGCCCGAAGAATAAAGTATGTTTTTGAGAGCGGCAGAGCTTTTGAATATCTTATGAATAGATTCAGCACCCCTGAAGAGATTTTTGGACCAATATCTATAAACAAACTTAAAAATGAAGATAAATATGAGCGGAAAACAGACGGATATCTGCCCGATGCGGATGTGGTTTTTCTGGATGAAATATGGAAAGCGTCCCCCGCCATTCAAAACACTCTTTTAACAGCACTGAATGAAAAAATCTATAGAAACGGCGATATAGAAATGAAACTTTCGATGAAAATTTTAATTGCCGCCTCAAATGAACTCCCTGTCGAAGAGGAAGGGCTTGTGGCTTTATGGGATAGGCTTATCATATCTAAAACAGAGGATTTGTATGCCGATCCTATCCCGCATGAATTTAAGCTCAAAAATAATGAACTTAAAAAAATGGACAGCGAGATTAAAAAAAGAATCATTTCTGTGGAGATATTAAATTATATAGATGAATATAATAGCAGCTTAAAAAAGAAGGGGATATTTATATCTGACAGAAGGTGGAAAAAAATAGCGCACATCATCCGAACATCTGCGTATATGCATGGAAGAGACGAGGCAACCTTTGCCGACTGCGCTGTTATTAGATATTGTATAGGTAATCCAGAGCTTGAATTTTGGTATGATGAAAACTTGGAGAAAGATATAGAGAAAAATAAGAAGAAGGTGAATATTTATAAAGAATACCCTATTGAAAGCACACGTTATTATCGCTTGATTGAAAATAACACGAAAACTTCTTTGTATGTTAAAAAAGATGATTTTGATAAAACAAAGAAAGACGACTACATTGACGTATTCGAATATAAAAATAATCAGCTTTTGCTGTATAAGACCAAACCTGGCATGTATGGTAGTATAATCAACACTTTACGCTCCATTAAAACAGAAAAAGGAATAAGAATAGTAGAGTGGGATGCATATTACAATAGAGCAGGTAACCAAACCGAATATAAAGTGGAAATCAAAAATTTTGATGCTATTTCAAAGGGATATAAAGAGCGGTTTTCAAGTATAATTGTTGACAAAATTAAGCACCTTGACCATACCATAAAGTGTAAGGGGAATATATTGCTAACCGATAAAACAAAACCTGCCCGAGATGCTAAAAGAAAATATGAAGAATTATTAGAAAATGTAAAAAAGCTATACGATGTTTGAGGATTTTTTAAATAACGATGCTGTCCCTTATGATAGGAAAGAGCGGGAACAAATTGTAGATTATATCCTCAATTCTCTTCAAAACGGGGGTTCGGCAAGTGTTCCCACTGTTCCTAAAACTCCCGCGGATGTGCAGCTTTCTGCCTTGCGTGAAATATTGAATGATGAAACTCTTCTAAAAGAGTGCGCGGACGATAGAGATTTACGGGGAAATATTCAACAAGAGTTATTAAACTACCTTTCATTAAGAACAGTCAACCCAAAATTTTTTGAAGATGAAGCCAAATATGTTCAAGGGTTCCGCTCGCTTACTTCGGAAACATTTGAAAAAAGTTGGGGAAAATATAAAAAAATTATTCAAGAGCGCTATGGAAGCGATCAGATCGACACTGGTTTTTATGAAAAAGAACTTAAAGTGCAGTTTGAGGCAACCAAAGAACATCTTGCTGAAAGGTGGGAATGTCTCCTTGCAGAAAAACAGCTGGCGGAAGAATTGAAACTGATAGAGGAACTTAGAAAAAAATTCGCCTATGAGTTATATAAAAAACTAAAAGAATACTTAGAATTGAAAACTTTGCTATCCCCATTTCTAGGACATTTGGGCAGATTTTGGGATTTAACCTACTCCAAACTTTCAAAACAGAGTGCAGAAAACATAAAAAAGTATGCAGAATTACTCAAAAATAGTAAAAATTTACAATCCTTGGCGGATGAGCTTGGAAAATCACGTCAAGCAGAAAAAGAGTTAGAATATGAAAATTATAGAGAGACTATATATGATACTGTATGGAGAAGCAGCAACTCCGCCAAATCCGAAATTTCCGGTGTAACCATAGGCAATAACCTAAATGCTGTATTGCCTTCCGAAATTGCTTTGCTCTCATTTCCTGAAACTGAAATGATATTCTGCAAAAAATTTGCAGAAAATAAATTGCAGATTTTCGAATACCGCACGCAAGTACGTGAAGAATATGAAGCTATGCGGACAAAAGAAAAGGAAAACCCAAAAGGACCGTATATTATATGTGTTGATACAAGCGGTTCAATGCACGGAGCCCCTGAAAATATAGCAAAAGCAATAGCTTTGATGGTGCTAAAACTCTCTGTTTCCGAAAAACGCCTGGCATACTTAATAACTTTTTCAACTGCAGTTAAAACTTTTGAGTTAAGCAACTTACAACAATCATTGCCGGACTTGATAAATTTTTTAACTCAGTCCTTCCATGGAGGAACCGATTTCTACCCAGCATTAAATGCCGCCTTGGAGATGGCTTTAACAGATGAATATCAATTGGCTGATATATTGCTTATATCTGATTTTGTTGTTCCTGAATTGAACGAAAATTTACAAAAAAAAATATCCGAGATAAAAGACAATGAAAATAGGATTATCTCTATAGCGATCACCAATGAAAACTCCGCTGCCATAGACAATAACTTTGATATAGCATATGTATTTAATCCGAATTCAATGGATATCTATAAGAAAACATTGCTAGAGCTCAAGGGCGGAAGCCTATAAAGTTCACAGACTGGAAAAAGCTCAATATGGGAATCAATTGACTTACGCAAGCGGATTATAGAAGCGAAATTGAGGGGAGATACAGAAGATAAGATAGCTTCTGAGAAAGAAGTTAATAAAAGCTCAATCACAAAACTATGGTCTTTTTACCGGAAGACTGGGTGGTTTTGAGGATTAACAAGCAACCTGATATTACCCTTAAAGAACTTATTGATGAGTTAAGTTTGCCAGTGTGTGTTTCTGCGTAGAGACGATGAAATCTTGCTGTAATAATCCTGCCCCGACTCCACCACCTTTGTTAAGTCTTTTATCATCCGTTTTGCATCGCTGTCATCCTTATACTCTTTTAAGCCTAATAGTATCTGCCCCAAGCTCCGCAGAGGACACCCTGTCTTTTATATCCTCAAAGTTCAGTTTCTCCGTAATGCCCGCCTTCTCGCGTAGATAGAGTAAAGCATGGACTATCGCTGTTGTGCTCTCATTTGCAACATTATAGAAAAACGGTTCTCTCCCCACTTCTACTCCAGAGAGGGGTTAAGTTTGCATGAGTATTGCGGAAATACCGGAGTCATGAGGCTTAAATCATCCAATCTGCCGCAGGAAGCGGCGGACTGGACTACCTTATTCAGCATCTCCGCATCATTTTTTGGATCAAGGATAAAAACACTGCAGCCCTTTCTGATGTCTTGAACCGCCATATATTCCAAAAGCCTTGTCTTGCCCACCCCCCTTGCCGATGCTGGTAACTCTTTGCTTGCTTTTTTTCATCTCTCCCCCTCTTCAGATATTTCAACGGTTTTTTCAATACCAGTATCTCATGCAATTGCTCAGCGGTAAGGTGATGGATACTAATTTTCTCCCCAATGATATTCCCCGCCTCTTCCACCATGTTCTTATCAATAATAACTTCCGATGCTATATTTGAAAATCTCCCCACCAGCCTTTTTATGCTGCGGAGGTAGCCGACTCTTCTGCCTTCTTCTGACATTATCTTTGTTATAATCGCCTCTGGGATGCGCATACTGTAGGGGTTCGCCTCAATTTTAAGTTCAGCCTTGTTTATATCAACTGCCGATACATACAGAGGGATTGTGCCGCCTGCCGTTATCTTGCTTAGGTAGGATTTCGGAAGCCTTGCTGTGCTGAATTTTAGACTGTAAGAGATTTCCCCGCTCTGATGGACAGTAAATATCTCTTTATCGTCTACATGCTGAACATTAGATAGAACGACTTGATGCAGCAGTGCTCTTGCCTCCCTCCACCCTTGCATAAGGTAAGCCTCTGTTTCATAAAAGCTCCGTATATGCCGCAATAGGCTTTTTACCGTATTCATATTCATCTCAGCTATGGTGCACTCCCTATGAAACTCATTACGCCGATAATGGGCGAAATAATACTCCCCATTCTCCATGCGGCAGAATATATCGCCTTTACGGTATCTCGCAAAATACGAGTTGATATGGTTGACTATCATCACCCTGTCAACCTCAACCCCGAACTTTATCTCAAGCTCAAACAGATACTCGGATAACTCTACCTCCAAAAGTTCTACCGACCTGATATCGATATTATCTTCAATCCGCTAGATAAACGGAGCGTCTACTGGAATTTCTTTGATGAAATAACCTCTCCGATTGATGTAGATGCAATCGGTTATGCTCTTATTCCGGACGCCAAAGGGGTGGGGCAAGATCCGTTCTGGCACAACGCAGCTAGAGATGTTTTTACAGGAATGATCAACTATCTATATAGGAATAATAAGAGAAATTATCGTGAATTGTT
>JAISNW010000137.1 GCA_031276055.1 Deferribacteraceae bacterium
ATAACGGGCTAGATGCGCTGACAGCCCTGAACCGCAAAGGTAGAGCTTGCCGTCGCCTTCAAAACTTTTTGCAACCAGCTGTGCGGCGCGCTCAATATCAGCGGCCACGCGGGGAATAAAACGAGAGAATAGCTCTCTATGCTGCTCCAGAATATCCCTAAGCAAAATCAGCCGCCAGTCTAAAATTCCATCATAAAGTAGAAACCAGGTTCCGGCATATCATCTCCGCGAAGAGAAGGAGGAAGTTGAAGCAGCAGCTTTTCCCACCACTTCTCCACTCCGTATTGAATCTCTACATGTTTAATTAGGGGATCGCCAAGCTCCGTTTTCAGCGCTTCAAGCGCATCGTCCCAGTTGCCCATAGAATCCACTAATCCAAGCTCAAGGGCGGATTTGCCTGTATATATCTTACCGTTTGCAATCGCTTCGGCTTCTTCATAGGGTATGTTGCGAGAATCGCTGACAGCTTGAACAAATTGAGCATACATGTCCATAACTATCCCTCTAAGGTATTCATACTCCTCTTCGGTCATCTCACGGTTGGCGTTGCCGGTATCCTTAAATTCACCGCTCTTTATCGTTTTATAGGTGATCCCTATCTTATCCATCAAGAGCTTGTAATTAGGAATCTCCATAATAACCCCGATGCTGCCTGTTATAGAGGAAGGCATAGCGAATATCTTCTTTGCAGACAAGCAGACCATATAACCGCCGCTAGCGGCGGTAGAACCCATAGAGGCGTAGAGGGGGACTTTAAGGGTTTTAAGATATTCGTATATCTCCTGACTAGGGGTAACAAGCCCGCCGGGGGAGTTTACCCTAAGGATAAGCCCTTTTAGGTTAGTATTTTCAGAAAGCTCTTTCACTTTGGCGATGAAGTCATCCGCACTTGCAATAACCCCGTTGATCTCTAAAACAGCTATAAAACCTGTCTTATTTATATCCAGCCCGCTAGGGACGCCGTCAAATATGAACATCATCCCTCTAATAAAGAGCGCCGCCATCAGAAGGATGACAAGAATTTGGAATGCTTTCCTTATAATATTCATTTCTCTTTCAATCTCTCCTCAACATCTTTGAAAACATTGTTCCCATACCACTGGGTGTCGTCGCCCTTTTCGAGCTTTCTAAGAAACTCCTTCGTCTGTTTCTTTTCAGATTCCGCGAGAAGCCTTTTTACCGAGAGAATTACACGCCGTTCTCTAGGTTCAGTTCTGATAACAAGCGCTGTAAGGGTATCTCCTTGTGAATATTTAGAAAGGTCTTGATTTTCTGGGTCTAGTTCATTCTGAGGGATAAAGCCGTGAATTCCATTTTCCATAGAAACATCAAGCCCGCCTTTAACCGCCCCTATTACAACCACAGCGACCCCTCTAGTTGTGTCGACTTTAGAGATATCTTGCCAAGGATTCTCCCCTGTCTGTTTTATTCCTAGGCTGATATGTTCACGCTCTCGATCTACCTTTAGGACTCTAGCCTCCAAAACATCCCCCGCCTTGAAAGTTTTTTGGAGGTCGTCAGGCTTATCTATCCAAGAGATATCCCCTTTGCGGATCAGACCGTCTATACCGCGGCCAAAATCCACAAAGAGCCCAAAATCTGTGATGCTCTTTATTGTGCACTGCACAATGCTCTTTTCTGGAGTTTCGCGGGCGATTGCATCCCACGGATTTTCCGTCATATTCTTTACGCTGATGACGATCTGCTTCTGTTTATCGTCATAATCAATAACCCGCCCTTCTACAAGATCTTTTGTGCGAATCTGGATATGGTCGTTCTTGTTCCAAGAGAACTCTTTAGGGGGGATAACCGCATCAACCCCTGGCTCAACTTCAGCTATATAGCCGTTGCGGCGCCTGCCTATGACTGAAACTTTTAGTGGGGAGTCTATGGGGTAGCGCTCGCGCACAGAATCCCACGGATCAGGTTGAAGCTGTTTTAACCCCACTTCAACCCTCCCAGTTTTATTGTCCATCTCTACTATCTGAACTTCTATCTCGCTGCCCGTTTGAAGATATCTGCCTGCGCTTTTGGGGCGGCCCCATGTGATATTTGTTTTGTGCAAGAAACCGTCAAGCCCTCCGAGGCTGATAAAAGCGCCGTATTCCCGTATAGTTTTAACTGTTCCTTTTACTACATCCCCTGGTTTATGCTGTGAAAAAAAAGCGTTCTTCTCGCGGTTGGCAACGTCAATCAGGTATTCTTTAGGGGATGCCAAGATAGAGCGGTGCTTGCCTGAACCGCTTACACGGAGAATTTTAGCAGATAGGGTTTTCCCAATATAATGGTCGGGGCTTTGTGTGCGGTTGCGAAGGTCTATATGGTTTTCTGGGATAAAAGCGTCGCCATCTCCAACTTTTCCTCTATAGCCCTTTTCCACCTTGCTCTCAACCTTAACTTTTACAACTTTGCCGATATTGTCGCGTCCGGAACCTTGACGGTCAACATAATACTCCTCTGTGGTGAGTTTCATAAAACCATTGCCGCCGCTGAAGCCTTCCACAATAAAATCTAATCTGTCGCCGACTTTTACCGTTTCAGGCAGGATTGCTCTATCAACAATCCCTTCGGTTTTCATCCCAACATTTACAAGCACATCGCCGCCTTGTATAGAAGTTATCTCGCCTGTTACAGATTCACCCCGCATCGGCTGGCGAAGATTCCCCTCTTCTTCAATGTAGGATTCAAAATCCAACTCATCTGTATCAGAAGCATCATAATCTGTATCATTTTCCATTGTTTTTCCTCTTTAATATATAGTCTCTAACCCTGTTTACATGTTCAATCGGCGTGCTGGCGCCGGCGGTAATCCCAATATTTTCAGCCTCAAAACAGTCGGCGCTGATGCCATCCTCTGTTTCAATGTGGTAGCTCTTTGGGCAGTAAGCAGTGCACAGGCAGCGCAGCCTTGCGGTGTTGGCGCTGTTGTTTCCTCCCACTACCAGCATAACATCCACCTTTTTTGCCAACTCAACGGCAGCCTTCACCCTCTTGTGTGTGGCGCTGCATATTGTATTCTCTGCTCTAAGCAGGCGGCAGCGGGTTTTAAGAGCATCTAAAACCTGTTCAAAGAGGGTTTCGCTCTGTGTTGTTTGCGCAATCACCCCATAGCTGTCTCTATATGGGAGATATCGCGCCTCGTCAATAGAGGAAACTATAAAATACTCTCCCCTTGCATTGCTCACCGCAGCACGCACCTCAGGATGTTCTGCATCTCCCACAACAACTAAAGATGAGTGCTCTGACAACTTCTTTGCAAGGCGGTGGGTTTTTGCCACAAAAGGGCAGGTGGCATCCACCACTTCGCCCGCGCGCCTCTTCAAATCCGCCGCGATCTCCACTTCAACACCGTGGGTGCGGATAATTAATGTATCGTCTTGCTGCACCTCTTCAGGTAGAGAGAGCTGCCTAACCCCTTGTTTCTCCAAAGCCGACACAACCTGAGGGTTATGGATGATAGGACCGAACGCCGCCACCTGTTTTCCCGCATCGCAAGCCTTCTTTACAAGTTCTAAAGCCCGACGGACGCCAAAACAGAAACCTGAATGTTCGGAAACTGTAACCATAAATCAACCTAAACGCAACTGACTAATGCAAACGCTGATTATCTCAACAACTTCTTCAATTGTCAATAGCGATGTATCAATTTCCCTAGCATCCGGTGCTTTTTTTAGGGGTGCGGCGTCTCTGTGAATATCGGCTGTATCCCTTGCTAATATATCTTTCAGCACATCTTCATATAAAACTTGCTTGCCTTGTGCTATCCATTCATCGCATCTACGTTTAGCGCGCACCTCAGCTGCCGCTATAAGAAAGAATTTCAGATCGGCGTTTGGAAGAACCACCGTTCCAATATCCCTTCCATCCATGATTACATCTCTCCCTTTTGCAGCCCACTGCTGTTTTGCAGTGAGGATTCGCCTCACTTCGGCGTCAGAAGCAACATAACTTACCGCCTTAGTCACCTCTAAAGTGCGAATGGCGGAGGAAATGTCAACCTCTCCAATCTGGGGGGCGCATATAAGAAAAGGGGTGTTTTTGGGGTTGAACGTAAACTCGGTTTGCTGAAGGAGGGTATAAAAAGCCGCCCCCTCTACAACGTATTTCAGCTTAATATAGGCAGCCGCCCTATACATTGCGCCTGTATCAATGTAAGCAAGGGAGAACCGCTCTGCTGCTATTTTAGATATGGTGCTCTTCCCGCTGGAAGCAGGTCCGTCAATCGCTACCTGCATTAGACTCTCCGCATTAAGAATAAGATAACTTCTCTCACGGGGTGAATATACAACTTAGAAACCCCTAACGCAAGGTTTTTTTACTGCCGCTTTACTCTGGAAATACAAAAAACAGTTTGCAGAAAATTTTTTTCTAAAGTTTTTTTAAATTTCTGCCGAAAAGAAACTAGCACAGAAGCACATGGATGTGCAGCGCCTCTATTGAAAGAATCAAGGAGGATTATTATGGCGTTGACAGTTTATCAGAACCTATACGCGCTGACAAGTCAGCGGTATTTGGCAACAAGCCAGACAGCATTGGGCAAATCCATTGAACGCCTATCTTCTGGTCTCCGAATTAACCATGCGTCAGACGACGCGTCGGGGTTAGCAATTTCCGAAAAGATGAGAGGGCAGATATCCGGTATGAAAAGGGCGAAGATGAACGCCCAAGACGGCATATCTTATCTTCAAACGGCGGAAGGAGCTATGGAACAAGCCTCCAACATCCTCCAGAGGATGCGGGAGCTCGCAGTTCAGGCGGCAAATGGTATCTACACCACAAACGACCGCTTGGAGCTTCAAAAGGAGATCGACCAGCTTAAAGCTGAGATTGACCGTATCTCCACCTCCACAGAGTTCAACACAAGAAAACTCATCAACGGCGACGGAACCGCTTTATGGTCAAGCGATTCCAAGTATATCTCCGCCATCGTGCGCTCCCCGGTTGCAGAAGGGAACTATGAGATAGCCATGTCAGTGCGTCCGGGCAAGAATGAAATCTACAAAACCCATATCTTCACCTTGCAGGAAGGCAAGATTGCAGCTGAGATCACAAGCGCCTACGGCACTCCAAACACCACCAATGTAGGCAGTGTTATTGAACCTATCTCCCTCTCCCCCACAGACGGCAACCCTTTAGAATTTGCCATAAGCGATAGCACCACCGGTTATACCATTTCTCCATCTTCAACCATTTTAGCTGAGTTTAAGGAGAAAGATTCCGCGTGGACCGCCACCCTGCCAGCGTCCGGCTCCGGCTATAGCGCTGTGGGCACATTGCGGAGCGGTTATTTTGAGATTGAATTCTTGGATGATGTCACCGCCGTAGCAACAGGCGTGACAAACGCTGATTTTCGCGTCCGCTTTTATGATGCGAAATCAGGTGAAATCGGGGCTTGGCAAACCTTTAGTAATACCGGCGCT
>JAISNW010000223.1 GCA_031276055.1 Deferribacteraceae bacterium
CTAACGCTGTTTTCTCCATCTCATCTGAGGCGCTCGCGGACTCTGTTTGCAAGGTGCTTATTATTGCAGATATCTCTGAAGTAGATTTCTGAGTCCGCTCCGCCAGCTTTCTCACCTCATCCGCCACTACTGCAAAGCCGCGCCCTGCATCTCCCGCCCGCGCTGCTTCGATGGCTGCATTGAGCGCTAAAAGGTTGGTTTGATCTGCAATATCGTTAATAACGTCTAATATCTCTCCTATATGTTCAGAAGAGCCCACAAGAGAGCTGATAGTTGCAGCCAGCTGCCCTGTCTGCTCCTCCACCGACTTCATCATATCCATAACTTTTCTAAGGGTTTCCCCGCCGTTTGCCGCATTATCTCCGGAGGACTTAGTCTGAGTTATATTTTGGGAGATATGCTCTAAAATCTCTTTAGAAGATGCATCTATCTCAAACATATTGCTTGCAACAGAAGCGATCTGAGTGTTCTGCATATTCGAGGTATTGCTTAACTTCTTTATCGTAGAGGCAAGTTGGGTATTTCCGCTTGCCACATCTTCAGAAGCCTTGCGGATGCTCCGCAAGATAGACTGTAATTTATCCACAAAATCGTTTAGATAGACTCCGAGCTTTCCAAGCTCATCAGAGGAGGTTATCTTGATGCGTCTAGAGAGATCTGCCTCTCCAGAGGTGAAATCTTGCATTATGCGGACAAAACCGCTAATCCTCTTGATGACGGTGTTTTTTAGGAATATAAGGCTTGCAAGCCCCGTCAATACAAGGATAGTTGTAAAGACGATTATCAATCTTAAGCTCAACGACATACTCTCAACAAGGGTATTTGAAAAACCTAAGGTGGTCTGATTGGTTGCGTTTGAAATATCTTTTGCTGACTTTGCCAGATTTGCCGCTAAATCTTGCTGATGTATATCCTCTTTTTCAAGGCTGTCCAACTTTTCTATAAGGACTTCCATATTTGAGATAGCTTCAGATATCTTTTTATACATATTTGCAAAGATGCTATCGATCTCTGGATCTGTTAAGCCTACATCTACCGCCTTTATATTTTTAACAAAGGAATCGATTGTAGGCAGGATGTCCAACAATGTTTGCACATGCCTGCCTGTAACAGCGAGCTTAAAGGTGTTTTCAATAGTTGCGTTTGTTGCAATAAGGGAAAAAAGCTCGTCAATATAATGGTTTGCCGCTGCGGCAAGGTTAGGGTTGCCCTTCTCTTGAGAGAGCGCATTAGCGGCAACCCCTACAGCAATAATATCCTCTCCTACTCCGTGGGCAAGAGAGAGAACTTTTTCTGTGAGAATATTTATCTGCTGAATCAACTCTTTTGTTTTTTGAAAAGAAGCTGTAAACAGCTCTAAATCTTTACGGATTGCAATTAACGGCTCTGAATGTTTTTTAACATTTTCATCGATGCTGCTTTCAATGATCTGTGAAACTTCCTCGATGCTCTTGTTCACCTCTGGAAGGTGCTTATAAAAAGTATTGTAATCTTCCTCAGACTCACGGTAGGCAAAATTGTTAGCGGCAATACTCATAAAGTTGATATTGCTCAATATATTTTCAGAAGAATATGTCAGAGGGATCAATCTAACAGCGATGCGCCTAGATTTTACCCTAGAATTAGACATAGTTGCAGCAGATACCGCCGCAGTCAGAATTCCTAAACAGAGAAGCACTGCAGTGCATATAGTTATCTTAAAAGAGAGAGACACTTTTATAACCCTCCTTCGAAAAATTTTGTTAAAGAATATTATGATTAAAAATCTGCCAGCTCAACTTTGCAGATTGCGGTTTATTCACTAGGTGAAGAAAATTTGTCATGACTAATAGATAATTGCCCTTCATATCAGGATAAAAAAATTTTTTTACTTAATATATAAATTATTGAAAATTTGATAAATATATTACTTATTTATCCGTGTTTATCGGGGGTAAATAAAAACCACCCAAAAAACATTTTGCTAGCTTAATTCTAGGGGTTGCTGTAACATGCTTAAAGGAGAGAAAACCAAAAAATACAATAATAGTGGAGCTTATCCATGAAAGCTGCAACAACATTTCTATTGATATTAACATTATGTTCGATTGTATATGCTGACAGTTCAACTAAATATCCTCTAAATGATTATAATTATCCTGTATGGATTGACAACAGTTTCTATAATGATTTTATAGGCAGTGTTGGTATGGCTACACAGAAGGAAGGCGACAGTGCAAAAAATCCTGATCAGTCGGTAATCTATATGCAGCGACAGATAGCTAAGCTCAAAGCTTTAAGAGCTATACATAGATGGTTGGATGTAAATGTTGATTTTTACAGTTATGGAATGCTTAAAGATAGGGTGAGATTTAAGAGCTACGCCCACCATTCTGCGAGTGATCTTGAAAACACTGAAATTGAAGATGAATGGCTTGATGAGAAGACGGGCGACCTGTATATATGGCTTGTAATATCCAAAAAGAATTCATTGCGATGATATTTCCCACCTTTCACTAATCCTATACAAAATTGTGGGTTATGACATTTCAAGAACTTTATCTTGTAGTATAAGTTAAGAGCATCCATTCCAAGAGCGGAAAGGGAAGAACCATATCTCTCCTTGAAATAGTCGCGGCATTTTTTTTAACAGTTTCTTTTAACTACAATCATGATATAAAAAATTCCTTCTCAGTAGCTTTGAGACGTGCAGAGATAACAAACTTTCGTTTTCACGATCTCCGCCACACTTACGCAAGCTGGCTTGTTCAAAAAAGGGACGTAATATTCAAACAAAAAATAGTATACCCATTATGAATTCGCAAGTGGGCGATAGGGTAAGAATTTTGCGTCAACTAATTGGGCTTAACCAAGATGATCTCGGCAGTTACTTGGGTGTTAGCCATGATAAAGTTTCTCGCATAGAACGAGGGCTTACCGAACTAGAGGGATCGTTAATTATTAAATTTTCTGAAATATTTGATGTAAATAGTGATTGGCTGCTTGACGGAACTGAACCCATATTTTCAGATGGAACTAATATTTACAAGGGGATCGGATTAAAGCACCATATCCCTGATTTAGAGCTCTCATTTCCTAAGCCGCTGGAATCAGAATTGTTTGAGCAAATATTTTTGCTAGTAGATCGTTTCATTCCGGATCGACCCGCCCCATTAAAGGCTAAAGTGGTTGAGTATTTTTATACAAAGTTTATTGAAGAAATTACTCCGTTTCCAAACTAATGATCATCCCGCTAGTCTTGTCAT
>JAISNW010000251.1 GCA_031276055.1 Deferribacteraceae bacterium
AACTATTATTGCGAACTTTTTCATGAAATTACTCATGCTAAAGACTATATTAGCGAGATGCCAAGCGCCATAAACCTATTTGTCACTTTTGAAGTTTACAATATGGCATTGAACAGCAAGAATTTCAAGAATATACTAGCTCCTAACACAGACGCTATAATTGAAAAATTTAATGGTGGTCTGAAACTGCATGAACTTGAAAAGTCCTTGATCTGCACGTATATTAGAGAAGAATTGAAGGCGGATATAGTATCCCTTACAATCTTAAAATATGCAGGTTACCCTATCACAGATGAGTTAAAAAATCACTTTTGGGAAACAGTGGATACCGCCAAAAGAGTTATATCTGCGTTTGAAGGGAAGATATAGAAAATGAGATAAATAACAGCTATTCCGCATACTATAAAGAGATTAATTACCTTGAGAAACGTTTAAGTTTGCAGTTTAAGGAAGTTGAGCAAGAGCTAGGGTTTAAATCCAAAGATTACCTTATAAAAACAGGGGTAATTAAGAAAGATAGAGAGCGGGAGATGTGAAATTTTTCCTATGCGGAAAAAATATCCATCTGAAATATGAGAAGTAGGGGTGATGTATGAAAAAGCTAGCTTTGGTTCTTTGGTTGATTTTGACATTAGCGGCGGGGAGCTATGCACAGAACGAACAGAAGGATTTGGACGGCAGTTATGTATTGACAGAATCGACTCTAGAATCTAGCGAAAAAGTTAAGTCCTTTGATAAATTCTTTGAAGATCTAAAAAAGCTAAAGGGATAGATTATGGGATTACATCGATGAGAAGTTCTGCTCCCACCCAAGCAAAAGAGTATTTTGGCTATAAAGATATAGCCCTCTATCAAGGCGATGCGCTCAATCCGCAAACTTTTAGCGGTGAGTTTGCTGATCTAATTATTACCTCCCCTCCATACAATGTTGACATTAAATATAATTCAAATAGTGATGCTCTAAGCTACGAAGGCTACCTTGATTTTTCTCGGGAGTGGATGACAAACTGTTTTAACTGGAGCAAACCTCAGGCGAGGTTTTTGCTGAATATCCCGCTTGATAAGAATAAAGGGGGGCAAAAGAGCGTTGGGGCGGATATAACGGTTCTTGCCCAAGATATAGGTTGGAACTACCACTCTACAATAGTATGGAATGAAGGAAATATCTCCCGCCGCACAGCTTGGGGTTCGTGGCTTTCAGCTTCTGCCCCATATGTTATAGCTCCTGTGGAGCTAATTGTGGTTTTCTATAAAGGAAGCTGGAAAAAGACGGGCGGTTCGCAAATATCTGATATTACTAAAACAGAGTTTATGGAATGGACAAATGGTTTGTGGGTATTCAACGGGGAGAGCAAGAAACGGATAGGGCATCCTGCCCCTTTCCCTATTCAACTGCCGCAAAGGGGGATGAAACTCTTTAGCTTTGTAGGTGATGCAGTCTTTGACCCATTTTGCGGCAGCGGCACAACGTTGATTGCCGCCTTAAACTGCAACCGTATCGGCATCGGGCTTGAAATTGACGAAAGCTACTGTGAATTGTCTAAAAAGAGGGTGCTTAAACAGATAAACGAAGGTGCTCTGTTATGGCAGACATAACGCAAGAAAACCTCGTTAAAGAGTTTTTTCTAAATAACCCTAATAGAGATATAAAGCACCCTGAAGTGGTTGACTGGTTGACTGTTGAGTGGAAAAATAGGAAGGGCGGCGTATTTTGCGACCCTGATCGTCAGATAAGAAGGTTGGCGCAGATTGGATGGCTTCAGAAGATTTCTAAAGGGGTTTACCGCTATGATCCCGCTCTTGTTGAAGATAGACAGCTTTAGGACTTTACACAGGCGCAGAAGATTGAGGTATTAAAGAGAGATAATTATCGATGCGTAATCTGTGGAAGAGGGGAGTTAGACGTAGTAGAACTGCATGTAGATCATATAAAACCTAAAGATGCGGGTGGCAAGGTGGAGATAGCAAATGGACAAACCCTATGCGCTCAGCATAACTTTATGAAGAAAAATTACAAACAGACTGAAACAGGGAAAAAGATGTTCATTCATCTATATGATTTAGCAAAAGGTATGGGGGATGAGAAGTTGAAAAACTTCTGCTTAGAAATTTTGGAAGTATTTGAACGCAACGGGATAAACGGTCATATAAAGTGGGAGAAGTAGATAATGTATCCAATTACTAGGCACAGAAGGTTAAGGGCAACTCCAGAGCTGCGCCGCCTCGTTAGAGAGGTTTCACTCTCTGTTGATGATCTTGTGCAGCCGCTCTTTGTCAGATGCGGAAATGAGATAAAGCGGGAGGTGGAGTCTATGCCGGGCGTTTTCGTTATGAGCCCGGATATTGCCTTGCAAGAGTGCATGGAGCTAGAAAAGCTCGGGATTGGGGGGGTGATCCTCTTTGGGCTGCCTGCCTCTAAAGACAGCGCCGCGAGTGCAGCTTATGATGATGCAGAAGCTGTTCAACTTACTATACGGGCAGTAAAACAGAGGACAAAGCTGATAGTTGCCACTGATGTATGCCTCTGTGAATATATGGATCATGGGCATTGCGGAGTCATTAATAACGGCGAGGTTGATAACGATGAAACCCTCCCCCTTTTAGCGCGCACCGCCCTCTCTCATGCGAAGGCGGGAGCAGACATCGTAGCCCCCAGCGATATGATGGATGGGCGGGTTAAAGCTATAAGAGCAGCTCTTGATGAAGGCGGTTATCAGAACACCCTTATATTGAGCTATGCTGTAAAATACTCATCTGCATTTTATGGACCTTTTAGAGATGCGGCTGATTCAACTCCTGCCTTTGGAGATAGGAAGAGCTACCAGATGGATGCCGCCAACCGTCGAGAAGCTCTAAAAGAAGCCCTTTCAGATGTGGAGGAAGGCGCTGATATAATAATGGTGAAACCTGCCTTAGCCTACCTTGATATAATAAGAGAGGTTCGGGATAAGATAAACCTCCCCTTAGCAGCCTACAATGTTTCAGGTGAGTATTCTATGGTTAAAGCCGCCGCGCATTTAGGGTGGATGGATTATAATTCAGCGGTTCTGGAAATATTAACATCTATCAAGAGGGCGGGAAGCGATATTATTATCACCTACTTTGCTAAAGACGCCGCAAAGCTGCTCTAAGATGACATTTACGCAGCCTGCCTACCGTTTTAGAAGCGGAGTATTCACCCCTATACCACTATCCACCAAAACCCCCATTTTACTTGGGCTTGATAAAGAGCTGTCTGTGCTCAAACGGAATATAGAGCTTCTGATAAGCGGTGCGGGGGCGTTAAATATCCTCCTTTGGGGCGAGAAGGGGGGCGGAAAGTCATCCGCTGTTAAATATCTCTTGAAAGAGTACACAGATAGAGGGTTAAGGATAATTGAGTTTTCCGATGATGATTACTACAATATCTACATCCTATATAACGAGATACGCGCGGCGGAGTCTCAGAGCTTTATTATCTACTTCGATGATGTTTCTTTTGATGAAACGGACGATAGATACCGAAAGTTTAAATCTATAGTGGAGGGGGGCTTAGAAGAGAAACCAAAAAACGTTGTATTTGCCGCCACCTCAAACAGAAGGCACTTTATAGCTGAAACCCCCTCAAAGAGCGAGGATATATATTCAAGGGACCTGCAAAACGAACAATCTTCCCTATATGCCCGCTTTGGCATAGCTATAGGCTTTTACCCTCTAGGCAGAGAGCTATACCTCGAGATCGCAGCCTTCTACCTTAAAGATGCAGGGATTGAGCTAAAAGACGGTTGGGAAGTTGACGCGGAAAGCTACGCTATTGAACGGGGAGGCCGCTCTGGCAGAGTAGCAGAGCAGTATGCAAAGTATAAAAAGATATTATCTTTAGATATAGACTAAGGCTTAAAAACCATCCTTTCAGCCCTATTTAAATCTTCTTGGGAGTTGATATTTAAGAACCCATTAATATCTGCTGACTCAAAATATATATCATATTGTTGAAAAGCAGAATACATAAGGATGGTAAGAGGAAGTTCAGCTAAAGCGGAGCTTAATTTATACCTACCATCATTAAATGCTTTTATTAAGAGCGCTAGAGCGCTCTTCGGGTATATGGCGGATAAGGGGGACAGCTTCCCGTTTATCTCTGGGATTACAACCTCGCCATAAAGATTCATCATAGCAACGGCATTAAATGGAAATAAAGGGAGATCGGCGGATATTACAAACACTCTCTCATATTTTGCATACGTCAAAGCGGTGATTATTCCTATCAGTGCACACTGCGTCTCTGATATATCTTGAAGAAGGCGGGCTTTGTCAAGAAAAGTGTATTTTTGAGGTTCTTTAGCGGCGACAGCTATATCATCTGAAAATTTTGAAAGCTCGTCATAAACCGACTGAATTAACGATTTGTTATTTAATTTTGCCAACGTTTTATCCCCGCTGAAACGGCGGGAGCCGCCTCCGGCAAGGATTGTGCAAGATATATCTAGCACTTTAGCGCTTGCTGCAAAGCTAGTATTACCTCTTCGGGCTTTATATTGCGCGCAAAAGAGGATTCATCTTTTATCTTGCCGCCATTCATGGCGGGAAAGCTGTTTACCCCTTGGGGGGTAAGATTGACGACATTATCGCCTATGCCCCCCCAACGAGCAGGATCGCTCGGACCGTGCAGAGCTATAGTGAAAACCCCGCTTAATGCGGCAAGGTGCATGATTCCCGTATTCACTGAAACTACACCCTCTGCTCTTCGCAATAAAACAGAGAGCTCCTCAAGATTAAGGCGGCCGGCGGAGTTGATAAATTTATCATTTTTTGGAAGAGAATCAATAAAAGCCTCCAAACGTTCTCTGTCACTTTCGCTTCCTGTAAATATTGCTATATATCCTTTTTCTGCAAGGTATTCGGCGAGCATCTTCCAATACTCCTCTCTCCACTCCTTATTCTTAGCATAAGAACCGCTTGCAAACATGTGAAGAACTACAAAGTTAGAGTCCGGCAGCAGCCGCCGCTCCGTCTCTCTGCACTCTTTAAGTTTAGGCTTAAATGCTCCAGCCTCTGTCTGCAAAAGAGAGGCGAAATTCTCCCACTCATGCTTTAAGCTGCTGTGCAGAACAACTTCATCGTAGGCAAGAGAGCGCGCCTCACCCTTCGTCTTAAAGCCGACTGTCCGTCCTGAACCGCTGAAGGCGCTGATTAAAGCCCCAATCCTTGCCCATTGGGTAGAATCTATAAGCAGATCATAACGTTCTCTTCTTAGGAGAGCTATCACCCTCAAGAATTTAGATATGGGCAAGGAATACACCCGCTCTACTTCTATGAGCGCTGCGGCAGAGCGGTTGTCCATAGAT
>JAISNW010000063.1 GCA_031276055.1 Deferribacteraceae bacterium
TTATCTTAGAGACGATGTTTTTTGGCATGACGGCGCTCCTTTTACCGCTGAAGATGTAGAGTTTACCTACCGCTTTATGATCGATGACTCCACCCCCACCGCCTATGACAAAGATTTTCGCATGGTATCGTCTCTTTCCTGCCCTGATAAATACACTGTGAATATTAGATATGATGAGCCTTACTCCCCCGCGCTTGCGGGCTGGGGCTTATGGATAATGCCGAAACACCTCTTAGAAGGGGTGCCTGCCACAAAGTCCAGTCTGCAAAGAAACCCTATAGGCACAGGTCCATACATATTCAAGGAGTGGAACAGTTCAAGTATCACGTTGACTTCAAATCCTAGATATTATAAAGGGAAACCCCATATTGACCGCATAATGTTCAGATACTTTACAGATCAATCGGCGGTCTTTATGGAGCTCTTAAACGGCGGGGTTGATATAAGCCTGCTCACCCCCGCTCAATATTCCAAACAGACCAATACAGATCGTTTCCGTTCACAATATACTGCTTACAGCTACCTTGAAAGCGGCTACACATACATCGGCTATAATATGCGGCGCAAACCGTTTGACGATAAGCGGGTGCGGCAGGCGTTAAGTTATGCAGCGCCTGTGAATAATATTATAGACTCCGTCATGCAAGGCTACGCATCCCCTACTGTAGGTCCATACAAGCCTGGCGCTAACTGGTATAACGACAAACTCTCCCCATACCCCTTTGACATTGCAAAGGCGGAGGAGCTGTTAAAAGAGGCGGGGTATCTGAAGAACGAAAAAGGGGTGCTTATGAAAAACGGCAAACCTCTTAAAATAGAGCTTATAACCAATACCAATACCACCCGGCAGCAGATTGCCGAAGTTATACAGAACAGTTGGAAAGAGCTTGGAATAGCTGTAACCATAAGGGTGCTGGAGTGGGGGGCTTTCCTGAATGAGCATGTGAATAAAGGCAATTTTGATGCTCTGATTTTAGGGTGGAATATTGTTACAGACCCTGATATTTCCACTATCTTTCATTCAGAGGGGTGCAGAGGCGGCGCTACCCTTAACTTTGTATGTTTTAAGAATTCAGAGGCGGATGCCCTTTTTGATAAAGCTATTAGAACTTTTGACGCCGAGACGCGCAAAGGCTATTACGATAAGGTTCAAGAGATTTTAGCAGAGGAGCAGCCCTATACATTCTTATATGTTCCATACGCCCTCTACGCTGTATCTAACAGGGTGCGCGGGGTTGAACCTGCACCCGCGGGTATATTATATAATATAGAAGAGTGGTATGTTCCGCTAGAGCTGCAAAAATATAGATAAGCATGGCGCAACCCTACATAAAGACCATTTTAGAAAAGAGCAGCCCTTACCTAAAAACAATCTTTACAGATGATCAACTTTGTGAACTAGTTGAAAAGACTCTTTATCTCACCGATGAAAAAAATATACAGAAGGTAGTCGATGCGTGGTCGGCGATCTATATCGATTTTGTGAAGAGAGATTATCAGAGAAGGTATAAAGATACTGATAAACAGTTAGATGAATTTATAACCTATAAAGATGATGGGGTTAAAATTATCTGGGGCGGCTGCCTTGATGTGTTAAAGGCGATGAAACCTGAGTCAATTCATCTAATGGTTACCTCCCCCCCTTATTATAACGCCCGTGATTATTCCCATTGGTCTAATTTAAGCGATTATCTTGAAGAGATGCGCGCTGTTATTCGCGAAGCGTATAGGGTGCTTGATAATAATAGAGTTTTTCTATGGAATGTAGGCGATATATACGACAACGACAACCTATTTACAAAGTCTGTTTGGGGTAAGAGGCGCATACCGCTTGGGGCTTATTTTATTAAAATTTTTGAGGAAGAAAGGTTTACTTTCGTGGATGATTATATCTGGGATAAAGGGGAAGTTCAGAGCGAAAGGCAAAAAAACGGCGATAAACCGTATCCATTCTATCAATACCCGATGAACTGTTATGAGCATATCCTAATCTTTCATAAACATAGGAATGATGATATAAGGTACCCCTGCCCGCTGTGCGGCTGTTTGCAGGTAAATGGGAATGCCTTTACAGAGATAGGTTTAAGGAGTTGGGAGTGTAAAAATCGTGATTGTTTCCGAAGAAGCGCTGCAGACCGCGGGAAGAGATTCTCATTAAAAACGATAATGACGCAAGGCAGACAAAGTAAAGAAGCTGCTATTGACAACTCATTTATTAAAAGATACAGAAGAGATATAATAAAGATAAATCCTGTCATCAAGATTAATTCAAAGGGTAAGAACAAGTTAGGGCATAGCGCGCCTTTCCCCCTTGAAATACCAGAGATGGCGGTAAGGTTCTTTTCATACCCAGAAGAGATTGTTTTAGACCCATTCGGCGGCAGCATGACAAGCGTGATAGCCGCCCAGCAGAATAATAGAGTTGGAGTTGGCATCGAGTTAAATAAAGATATGTTCTTAAATAGCGTCAGGGAGAATCTGAAAAATAGAATAAAAGGCGATGTAATGATCTCGGAATTTGATTATGATTGGTCTTGCTTAGAGTTAGAGCAAAGATAGGCGGCTGCCCGTCTATTGCAAGAAAAGCGAATAGATGGTATATAATAGCTTAATAAGGAGATAAGACTATGGAGACAGAAACTAAAATTGAACACAGGCAGATGACACTGAAGGAAAAAACCCTAACTATGTATAAAGCGACTCAACTTCTTGATGAAGGGAAAGATGAGGAGGCTTATGAGTTAATAACTTCTGTTCCTCTTAAACCTGAGCTTGCTAAAATCGGGAAAGAGGTTTATGGTGCGGATTTTTTGATTGAAAGTGGTTTTAATCTTTTAGAGGCAGACAAGGTTTATGGCAAAGATTGGCTCAATAAATAAGAGAATAATGGCGAGCGCCTCACTGATTGCTGTAGCTAGGGATGCTTTGCATACAGAAGGCCTTGAAACGTTGGGACGAGTCAATCTTAACAAAGGCATTGCTGAAGTTAAAGACACCTTTAAGGATGCCAGTTTTGCTAAAGATATTGAAGCCATATTACGAGCAGAACTTACATTTGTAAATCAAGAGCTTTTTAATAACACTGCCCCTATTGTAACTAAAAGTCTCGAAGCCGCAAAGACGGGGCTTACAGATGCTCTCAATTCCTATAATATTTTAGTGGGAACAAAATCATATCCTGATGCAGAGCAAACTCACCCCACAACCCCCAAATACCGCTATCAAAACCTTCCTAAAGATGCCTTTCATATAGCTTGCAACTCTCATACAGCAAGGTTGAATAATACCCTAAAAAGCACCGAATTATCATCAAAGATGCGCAGTTTATATGAACAGAGAGTTAAGAATATGAAAACGGCTAAAGAGTTGTATATTGAATTGCAACGTAAGATTCTAGGCATTAACAAAAAGAAAGATAGAGACTTTGAGAGATAACCTAATAGCAGAGGATGAAAATTTTGCCTATATTATGAAACGGAAATGAAACAGTATAAACAGAGCGTTTATCTTGCCGCCCTCCTCCTCTCTGATATTTTAGCCTATTATGCAGCCCTCTTCTTATCTTACACTTTGCGGGTGTTATCGGAGCATTGGCTTCCGGTGCTGCCGTTGCGTTTCAACTTTTTTCACTTTTTAACGTTATGGTGGATTCCTGCTTTTATAATCTTTTTCTTGCTTATTACAGGAGTTTACCACCGACGTGATCCGTTCTGGATAGAGAGCGGAAAGGTGCTCAAGGCGCTCTTTTACGCCGCTGTTTTAACCTTTGCAGCTGTAACGTTAGGGCATCTAATGGCGGATGTATCCCGATTTACATTTATATTGCTCTTCTTTTTCCTCCCCATCTTTATGCTCTGTTTCCGTTATGCGATAAAAAACTATCTGTATAAGGGAGGTTTTAGATCAAACGCATTAGCGGTAGGGGATAAGAAACGTCTGCAAGAGGTGGTGGAAGCGTTTGAAAACGATAAGTTTATGAGAGTAAAGGCAGCGGCGCGTTTTGCAGCAGATACCCCATTCAGCAAGATAGAGCAAGCTGTTAAAGACAACAATATAGATATAGCTCTAGTAGCGGGAGGAGCGGCGGAGCAGCCGCTCTTCAGCAAGATACACCGCCTTGTAGGAAAAGTTTACTATATCCCCGATAAAGAGGGGTTAGACCTCACCAATGCAGAAACAGGGCAGCTATTGCGTTCGCAGGTGGGCTATATCCTCCTCTCTAACTCCCTTCAAACCCCCTTTAACCAACAGTTGAAACGGATATTTGATCTATGCCTGGCAGTAATTACAGCCCCTCTAATATTACCTATTATAGCGCTGTTAGCTCTAATAGTGCGGCTCAATAGCCCCGGAGGCGCTATATTCTCACATGAGAGAATAGGTAGAAATGGGAAAAAATTTAGGGTGTATAAACTCCGCAGTATGCATAAAGACGCCGAAATCCGCTTAAAAGAGCTATTAGCCCGTGATCCCAAGCTAAAAGCCGAATGGGATGAGTCTTTTAAGTTAAAAGACGATCCAAGAGTTACACGGCTGGGAAAATTTTTAAGGAAAACCTCTTTGGACGAGCTCCCTCAATTCTTTAATGTTTTTTTAGGAGATATGAGCTTTGTAGGACCGCGCCCAGTGCTGAAAGAGGAGCTAGAGCGGTATTACGGGGAGGATTACTCGTTTTACTATAAACTCACCGCGCCTGGTATAACCGGCCTATGGCAGGTGAGCGGGCGCAGCGACACCTCTTATCCGCTTCGAGTTGCGCAAGACGCGTGGTATGTGTATAACTGGACTCTCTGGCTAGATATAGTGCTGATATTTTCCACCCCCCTTGCCGTTCTCCGCAGGAGAGGCGCTTATTAATATTTATATATTCATCACAAAGTTTACTTGAGGTTTTTAACTATGAGTTTAGAGGTTCAGACAGCTCCGCATAAAGCTATTATCTGCTTATTGGCTTATCCTGCTAAACACAGCCTCTCCCCTCTTATACATAACACCGCTTTTGAAAGGTGCGGGCTTCCCTATTTTTACACCATTTTTGAGACGCCTCCGCAATCCATACAGAACGCCGTTTTAGGTATTAGGGCTTTAGGGATAAAAGGCGCCAGCGTATCTATGCCCCATAAACAGAGCGTTATGCAATATTTAGATGAGCTCTCTGCTTCTGTCCTCCTCGTAGGGGCGGTAAACACTATAAACGCCGTTGACGGTAAACTGATAGGCTTTAATACAGACGGAGCGGGTTTTATAGGCGCTCTGAAAGATAGGGGAATTAATATCGATGGGGCAAAGCTGGTTATAGCAGGCTCAGGCGGTGCAGGCAGAGGGATAATAGCACAAGCCGCGCTAAGCGGGGTTAAACAGATCGCCGTATTCAACAGGAAGAGCCAAAACTATGCTGAAACTTTGCAGCTCATCAGTAGGTTGGAAAAGTTGTCCTCCGCTGAATTGACGCTTTATGACATAGAAGATAAGACCTCTTTTTACGATGAAATCTCTTCCGCTGATATATTCGCTAACGCCACAAGTGTAGGAATGAAAGAAGATAGATCGATAGTAGAAGATTTTTCTATCTTTCATAAAGAGCTTACAGTATTTGACTCTGTTTATAATCCGATTGAAACAGCGCTCTTAAAAGGTGCAAAAAGTGCAGGGTGCATGACGGTAAATGGGGTTGAAATGCTCTTACATCAAGGGGCGGAGCAATTCAGCATATGGACAGGCGCCCCCTTCCCGCTGGAGTTTGTAAAACCCTTACTTTTTCCAGAAGAAGGGCATAAGGAGCATGAAAAAAGTGTATATCTCAAGCCTCCCTATAACCATAGCAAGCCCTAACACAACCTTCACATAGTCGGGGTAGAATGAGTATACCTCTACCGGTCCTGCTAAAGAAAAGCCTGGTCCCACATTACCCACCATAGAGAGCCCTGTTGAAAAAGCAGTGTAGAAATCCACCCCTGAAGCAGCAGCCGCCCCTGTTACGACAAAAACTGTCAGCATATATAAAAAGAGAAATCCCGTCACCCCATAAACAAGCGTTTTATTCAGCGGCTGTCCGTTCAACCGTATTGTAAAAACCCCTTTGGGGTGTAAAAACGAGCGCATCTCATTTATCGCCTGCTTAAAGAGGATCGCCACCCGCATAATCTTAAAACCGCCGGCGGTAGAACCCGCGCAGCCGCCGCAAAACATTAATAGAAGTAAGATATACTGGCTCAGCGGCGGCCATTTATCATAATCTTGAGTGTAAAAACCTGAGGATGTGACCACCGCTATTGTATGAAACACCGCATGGCGGACAGTCTCCCCTAAAAGCTCCGGCTCTGCTTGAAACCAGTTGGTAAGGGCAATTGCGAAAGATGCTGCAAATATTATCAAAATATACGCCTTAAGCTCCGTATTCTGAAATACTGCACTGAATTTTCCTGTAAAGAGGCGGTAATATAGGGCGAAATTTATCCCCGCCGCAAACATAGTGCAGATCGCAATCCATTCGATGCCGTCAGAATGAAAATAGGCAAAGCTCTCGTCTTTTGTGGAAAAACCGCCGGATGCGATGGCGCTCATGGCGTGGTTTACCGCATTAAAGAGATCCATCCCGAAAATCTTAAACATGATGGCGCTTATTATTGTAAAAACTAGATATATCACCCAGAGCAGCTTTGCTGTTTGGGCTATTCTAGGGGTTAAACGTTCTACATCCAACCCGCCCGCTTCTGCCTTAAAAAGCTGCATATTCCCGATGCCTAAAAGGGGCATAAGGGCGACAGAGAGCATAACAATCCCCATCCCGCCGATCCAGAGGCAGGTTGAGCGCCAGAGGAGCACCCCCTTATAAACGTTGTCAAGCCCGCTTATAACGGTGGCGCCTGTGGTGGTGATTCCGCTTGACGCCTCAAAGAACGCATCCACCCAGTTAGAAACAGTTCCTGTCGCTAAAAAAGGGAGCATAGCGGCTATAATAACAGAAAACCATGCAAGAAAAACCACTACAAAGCCATCTTTTACATTCAGATCGCTAGGCGGGAGGCGGCGGGTGAAAAAGAGGATAACGCATGAAGGGATGGCAATTGCCGCTATGCAATATGCGAAGTGCAAAAAAACTTCTCTTCCGTCTGCAAAAAAAGATAAGATCGCTGAAGGCAGCATTGCAGCCGCAGTGAAGAGGACGACAAAGGTTAAAATTCTAAGGAGGAATAAGCTGTGCATCTCAACTTATCAACTTTTCAAGGGCGGCGATGCTGGAGCGCTTTACAAAGAAGAGGACTTGATCGTTTGCATATAAAACGGTGTTTCCTTTAGGTATAATATTTTTCCGCCACCTCTTTACAGCGATAATCCTGCAATCTTCAGGGAGTTTAAGCTCTTTCAGCTCAACATTCACAAGGGTGGAATCAGCGGCTAAAGTTATCTCTATCGCCTCTGCCTGTCCGTCAAAGATAGAGCGGACGTCAGAAACGCTGCCTTTACGGATAAATTTTAGAATAGAGTTTAGGGCGCAAAAGCGGGGGCTTACGGTAGAATCTATCCCTATACTTTGAGCTAAGTGCAGGTAGCTGGATGTTTCAACCACCGCTACAGCGCGTTTTATCCCGATAGATTTACCATAAGCGCCGCTTAATATGTTGAGTTCTTCATTTTTAGCGGCGCATATTATAGCATCATAATCTGCTAGGTTCTCCTCTTTAACGATATGCCCATCAGATATTTCGCCGTTTATAACCAGAACCTCAGGCAGATGTTCTGAAAGGGTTTTGCAATGTTCATAGTCTTTATCTATGAGCATAACGCTCCGCCCCTTAGCTGCGAGAACCTCAGCTACCTCAACGCCAATGCTTGTGCCGCCGAGGATCGCTATCTTTTGCAGAGTATCGTTTTTATAACCGATGATCTTTGAGAGGCGGCGGAAGGTGCGTTTATCGGCTGCTATATATATTGCATCCCCCTCGTTTATAATAAACTCGCCATCAGGGATAGAGAGCTCGCCCGCACGCACAATCCCCGCGATAATGAACTCCTCTTTTAAGCCTATGCGTATATCTTTTACAGCTTTTCCTAAAAAATAGCTCCCTGCCTCAACAAAGTAATCTCTAAACTGGATATTCACCCTTTCAAATATCTTTATAGAGCTTGCCGCCCCCTGTTCAACTATATCAAGTATCTCGTTTGCAGCTTCCTCTTCGGTGTTTATAATATAGGCTATATCCGCCTTGCCGCTGGAAAAAACCTCGCTCTTGGTATAATTTTCGCTGCGAACGCGGGCGATCTTGATCGGCACGTTAAAATTAGAGGATACAATAAAGCAGGAGATAAGATTTACCTCATCTATAGAGGTAACCGCTAAAAATACATCTGTTCTTGAGATGCCCGCACTCTTAAGAGTTTCAAGGCTTGTGGCGTCTCCTGTAAGAACTATAGAATCTAGTGCAACACTCGCCCGCCTTGCCTGAGCAGGGTCGCGCTCTATAATCACCACATCTTTGGCTTCTTCGGTGAGCTGTCGGGCTATCTGAAGCCCGACCTCCCCTGCCCCTACAATAACAACTTTCATAACTCATATTATTTCAAACCGAAACTTTTAGCAAGGGCATCGTAACTTGGCTGTCAGCAAAAAATATTGCAAAAAGGGTTGAAGAGAAAGCGCTCTGGAGACTGTTTTTTTATGGAATTAAGAGATCATTGCAATTTTTAAGGATTAAATGTAATTTAAGAGCTAACTGCGATGAAGAAAAAGTGTGATAGAATATTAATAATTAAGATAGGCGCTTTAGGCGACATTGCCCTTGCAAGCTCTATCCTTCCCGCCCTAAAAGAGAGCTCTCCTGATTCCCATATTACATGGCTTTGCGGGGATGACTTAGAGCAGTTAGTTGCAAATTTCTCTGAAGTTGATAAGATTATCACCGTTCCCAGACGCTTTGTCAGCGGGACGGTATTTCATAAGATAGTATTCTGCATGATAGTCTGGTTAAAACTCTCCCTCTCCCATTACGATCTATGTATTATAGCCCAGCAAGGCAAACGTTATAGAATCCTCCCTATCTTTATCAGTGCGAAGAGATTTCGTTTCTTTTTAGGGCGCAGCGGAAACATCCCTGGTAGATACAGAGGAACAGATTATGCTAGGCTTGCGGTCGGTTCAGACTCGGAAGGCGATATTCCTCCAACCTTTCCTAAGATAAATATCCCCCCCGCAGCCCCCCTAACCACACGCAATATCCTCTTATTTGTGGGCGGGGCGTATTATGAAGAGCCTTTTGACGGTCTAAGGCGCTACTCTGCGGAAAAATACCGTCTCATTGCTGAACGGCTTTTATCTGCCGGCTATCAGGTGACTCTTATAGGCAGCAAGGCAGATAGGTGGGTTGAGAGCCATTTTGAGGGGCTTGATGTAACAAGCGCCTTAGGGAAAACTACCATAAACTCCCTTTTAGCCATCATAGCCAGCAGCTCCGCCTTGATAAGCCATGATTCAGGTCCTATGCACCTTGCTGTGCTTTTGCAGACCCCATTAGTAGCAATATTTGGACCCACTTGGCATAAAGACTGCCTGCCTAGAGACGGCAAATTTGCCGCCATATACCCTGAACTCCCCTGCTACCCTTGCTACGATGGGAAATATTTTGCCTTCGCCTGCGCCAAAAAACGCAAAAAGGTTGGAAATACCTTTGAAGAGCCTC
>JAISNW010000089.1 GCA_031276055.1 Deferribacteraceae bacterium
GCAACGCCCCTCTCTTCTTCTGTTTCATTCAACGAACCTGTTCTAACATTAAGAATCAGTTCAATTTTATCAGGGGGAAAATCGTTATATCTAATGTAATATTTGAACCCATTTTCAAGAGTTCCTGCCAAAGTTTTCCCGCTAAACGGCAGAACAAGCTCATCATCAATAGGGAGCAGCTGTTTATCGCCTTTCCACGCACAAGCTGATAGAGCAAAAAAAGCCAATAATATAAAAAACGTTAATAACTTTAATCTCATCAAAAAAACCACCTTAATTTAAGAGTTTCGAGGCAAGAGCAAATTAATACTCCTCCAACACGAAATTTACATTTACATTTATTACAGCATTTACAGTTTCCCCATCTTTTTTAGCGGGGGAAAAGCGCCATTTTTTCACCGCCGCTAGAGCGGCGCTTTCAAATACATTGCTGGGGTTTGCCTTAATAATCTTAGGGTTTAGGACATTTCCGTCTTTATCGATAACAAAACTAACAGTTACGCCGCCTTCAATTCTATTGTCCTTTGCATATTTAGGATACTCTGGTTTTGTATTAACAAGGGCTTTCGGCTTTACATCAAGCTCTCTTAAAGAGAAAGTTTTTGAACCCGCAGCACCGGCGCCGCCGCAAGATTCCCCTGTACATATTGGGGTTGTCGGGGTTATCGGGGTTAGCATAGCGGTTTGGTTATCAGCAGATCCCCAAGCAGCATCAGTTGTTTGCCTGCTGTCAGTAGGTTGAGCCGTGCTCACACCGCCCGCCTCCACCCTCTCAACAACAAGCTCTTCCACCTTTTGTTCTACAACTTTTTGTTCTATCGGCTGCGGTTTAACTTCCTGCTTAGGTTTAACTTCCTGTTTAGGTTTTATCTCCTGTTTGGGCTTGACCTCTGTTTTAACTTCATTTTTAACTATCGGTTTTGCCTCTTCAGGCGGCGCCCCTACCTCCTCCGCGGGCGGTAAGGGAATATCCACTGCGGCGGCTTTACTTATTATTGAGGTAGACATCTGAAGGCTTACTAGAGAGCTGCCGCTTTCTCCCTTAAAAAAACCGCCCGCCCCCGCAAAAACCGCCGTCAATACAATGATATGTATAGCCAGCGATTCTGCAAAAGGGCGGATCATCTCGAAACCTCTGTTTGCAGATCTATCTTTTCAAAACCGCACTCTTTTAACAAACTCATAAGCTCCGCAAAAGGTTGGATAGTTGAGTTCCTATCCGCTCTTACTGTAATGGAAGATCTCTTGCTCAAACGCTCGAGATGTTCTCTTATCTCTGAAAGGGTGCGCGCTTGAGCATCAAAGTAAAATACTCCATCGGCGGAAATATCGATAATAACCCCTTCAATTGCTCCTTCGGAGTGCGACACCACAGGCAGTTCAACAGGGATGGCGCCCGTTTTAATAAATGTAGCAGTGGCTAGCACTATGGTTAAAAGCACAAGCATAATATCTATAAACGGAACTACATTTATGGAGTCAATGCTCTTTTCTTTCACCGCCGCCCTCTCTTATCAGCAGAAGTTCATTCGCTCTGCGGAGCAATATATTATAAAGCACAATTGCAGGGATGGCGGTTAAAAGACCAGCCGCTGTCGCCTTGAGAGCTAGAGCAAGCCCTGTCATAATAGCGTTTACATTAGCAACTCCGCCCTCGCCTAAAATAAGGAAGGTGTGTATTATGCCAAGCACTGTTCCTAAAAGCCCCACATATGGCGCATTACTGCCGATAGTGGCTATTATGTAGAGCCGTTTAGTTAGCTCCATTTCATATATCTCGATAGTTGGGTAGCTGCCTGAGGCTGCCCGCCTAAAAAAACGAAATCTCTCTATCGCCACTGCAACCGCTATAATGCTCATAAGAACGAGAAGCCCTATAACGCCGTAATCTATAATATTCTTCATTAAAAATCCCCAACCGTCAAATAATCAAAAAGTTAATATTTTCCCGTTAAAGCTATAAAGGCATCTTCTAAAGTAATATTAAAGGGCTCAGGTGCAACTTTTCCCCCAAGTTTTGCGGAAAAATAATCCGCTGCGTCATTAGGCGGAACTTCACAGATAATCTCGTAAGACTCGCTGGTGTGTGAAAGGTCTTTAATAGCTTTTTCGTGCTCAAGGGGCTTAACATCTCTCTTATTGTCTATCCTGTAGCCGAATAACCCGCCTCTAAGCTCTGATATAGGGGCAGAGCGTAGAACGTGCCCTTTATCAATTATCAGCGCCTCGTCAACAAACCTCTCCAAATCTTGAACTATATGTGATGTAATTAACACCGTCTTCTCCCGCTGTTTCACATAAAAATTGAGGTGATCAATAAAAAGCCTTCTATAGCCCGCGTCAAGCCCCATAGAAAAATCATCAAGTATCAATATGTCCGCGTTTTGCGCCATAAGCGCCGCTAGAGCGACTTGCGAACGTTGCCCGCACGACATATTCTTTATCTTATGAGTTCTTTTAAGCCCTAGTTTATCTACTAGATAAGCGTATATTTCAGCATCCCAAGCGGGGTAAAAGCGGCTGTAAAACTTTTCAGTTTCGGCTATGCTCATAAACTCATAAGATAGATGCCCTTCATGCAAAAGTCCGATTCTTCGTTTTGCATGCGGAGACAGGCGGTGGGCGTTCTCGCCGAAAACAAGGCATTTGCCGCTGTCTGGTATAAGAAAACCCATCATTATATTTATGGTAGTGGTTTTGCCCGCCCCATTTTTTCCAAGGAGACCGAAAGTTTTCCCTTTCTCAACGGAAAAATCTATCCCGTGCAGCACCTTATTCTTGCCATAACTATGCGTGAGCCCAGTTATCTCTATTATCAATTCATTATTCATAAGGTAAAGCCCAAACTTAAACCCAAACTTGAACCTAGAGATAAAACATTATTAAACAATTTTAACTTTCCTCTTTCAGGTTATAAAATTAAAATACAACCATGTCAACTATAATTATTCTAAAGGCTTTGCTGAACATTAACAACCCTTTTTAGTTTTTAACCCGTCTAATAAAAATATTGCCGAGACAGCATACACCCCGCCTAGAATTATTAAGAGCTCTTCCATTGCAAAGCCAGCTGTAAATCTGCCTACCCTCTTTTTATAAAATACGGCGTAAAATACCGCTAGAACAGCGCAAACTATAAAAGCGATGCGGTATTTTGCACTCAAAGAGAAGTATATATATTCTCCATATTTGTAAGGGTTGTTTTTCAATATAAAAGGGAATACGGCGTCATACACAGCGGCGGCGTATATACTCCTTTCATATGCGGTATAATGCTCTTTTACAAGCTCTCCTTCTAGGGTTGCAACGTTTATGCTCTCTCCAGCTTCATCTGATGTTTTAACTATAATGTGCATTGGATCGAGCATAAATATAAACCCCTGCCTATAGGGGTTATAACTGTTTAGATTTAATTTAAGCAGTTTATAGCCGTCTTTTAATATCTGGTAAACTTCACCGTTATAGCACAATAGCCCATAATATGGGATATTCGGATTTTCCCTAACGATGATAAAAACTGCCCCATTATCGGAAAGTTTTATGCCGGTATTTTTCACAACAGGGAGGGATTTTGCTTGATAGATATGATAAATTTCATCTTTAGAATCAAGCGCGAAGTAGCCGAAATCATACGGTTTGCGCGGGTTTGTATTGCCCGCTGTATTCTTTGAAGGAAAGGCAAAATCCGCCTCAAGCAAGGCTTGTGTAAATAGAGCGCTTTTTTCTTCATCGATGCGGTTTTCCGCCGCATTTATAAACTCCATCCGCTCTTTTATACTGAAGAGCTCTTGCGGAAACTCCAAGCTGGTAAAACCGCTTTCACTCTCAAAGAGCGGGAAAAGCTGCACACGAGCGGCGGTCATATCTGTCATATGGGGGGATAGGCGGATGGTATCTCTGAAATTAATAGCTTTTTCAATAGGTATCTCTCGTCCGCCTATATTCTGG
>JAISNW010000138.1 GCA_031276055.1 Deferribacteraceae bacterium
AAAATCAGCAATATACTTCTGCATATCCATGGTGATGCTAAGATCGCTGGATTTGTTGTTGATCTCTTTTAAGAAGAAGGTTTTATCCCCTTCAAGCCCCATTATATGATAGCCGCATCCACAGAACAACAACAATAGCGGAAGGATGATAAACAGTTTTTTCATCTACTCAACAACGATGCTTAACAACTTAGATGGCACATATATCTGCTTTACAATAACTTTGCCGTCAATATGCGCTTTTACTCTACTATTCTGCAAGGCGGCTTTTACCACCTCGTCTTTTGATGCATCTCTAGCTAATGAGAGTTCCGCCCTCACCTTTCCATTTACCTGAACTGCAATACAGACATTATCGAGGATAGTGTAGCTTTCAACGTATGTAGGCCACTGCAGCCGTGATACAAACCGCGTAAATCCAGCCTGCTCCCAAAGCTCCTCTGAAAGGTGCGGGGTAAATGGGGCGAGCAGTTTAATAAGGGAAATAAGGGCAGCCTTAAAAGCCCCCTTATCGTCATCTTCTTTCAACTCATTCTGAAAGATGTATAGGGCGTTCACAAACTCCATTATCGCCGCTATCGCCGTATTAAGCTGAAAGCGTTCAATATCAGCGGTTACCTTCATTATTGCCGCATGAGTGTGGCGGAATATCTCTGAACTTTTTCCGCCTTTAGGGGCGCTAAGCGGCGGCATATCAGAATTCAGAAGTCCAATATGTGCATCCACAAGGCGAAATACTCGGTTTGCAAACCTAAAACACCCTTCAACCCCGCTGTCGGACCACTCTATCTCTTTTTCAGGGGGTGAGGCAAATAGAGAGAATAGCCTTAATGCATCCGCTCCGTAGGCATCGAGAAGTTCATCAGGGTCTACAACATTATGCTTAGATTTACTCATCTTCTCAACTCTGCCTACCGTTACGCGTTCACCGCAGATTGAACATTTGCCGTTTTTAACGTCTTTAGGGTAAAGCCAGTTGTGATTAGGGCTGCGGTGTGTTTCTTTACAGACCATCCCCTGTGTTAGAAGGTTTAAAAAAGGTTCATCGTATGAAAGCCATCCCATATCTCTAAGGACTTTTGTAAAAAAACGGGAATATAAAAGGTGCAGAACGGCATGTTCTATTCCGCCTACATATTGATCCACCGGTCCCCAATAAGCAGCCTCCTCTTTATCAAATAAACCTTTATCATACTTTGGGGAACAATACCTAAGGTAATACCATGAAGATTCAACAAAGGTATCCATAGTATCTGTTTCACGTCGAGCAGCCCCGCCGCATTTAGGGCAGGTGGTTTCAACAAACTCTTGCATCTCCAATGGATTGCCGGCGCCTGTAAAAACAGCGTTTTTAGGGAGGAGTATCGGCAAATCTTCCAGTTTTACAGGAACTATTCCGCACTTATCGCAATACACAAAGGGGATTGGAGTTCCCCAATATCTCTGCCTAGAAACGCCCCAATCTCTGAGACGGTAAGATATGGACTTCTTTCCCGCACCCATCGATTCAAGCAGCTCTACTATAGCGCTCTGTGCATCCTCGTTAGGCAAGCCGTCAAAAGAATCAGAATTTACAAGCGCTCCCGAGCCCGTATAAGCAGCGTTAAGCTCACTCTCCACTATCTCCCCAGCAGGAGAGATAACGACTCTGATTGGTAGGTTATATATCTTGGCAAAATCAAAGTCTCTTTCATCATGGGCGGGCACCGCCATCACTGCACCTGTGCCGTAATCTGTGAGCACATAGTTTGCAATATAGATAGGTATCTCCTCGCATGTGAGGGGGTTTATACAGAAAGAGCCTGTAAAAAAACCTCTCTTCTCCTTGTCTGTGAGGCGGTTTTCGCGACTCATACTCGATATTTCTTTTATAAACTCCACCCCATCATGCTCGTATTCGGTTGCAGCAATAAGCTGCAGCGACAGAGGGTGTTCGGGCGCTAAGAGCATAAAGGTCGCCCCATATATTGTGTCAGGGCGTGTAGAGAATACTGTTATCTTTTCATCCCTATTCCATATATCAAAGGTTATCTCCGCTCCAACGGATTTACCGATCCAGTTGCGCTGCATGGTAAGCACCTTTTCGGGCCAGCCCGGAAGATTTTGCATATTATCAAGCAGCTCTTCAGAATAATCGGTGATCTTAAAAAACCACTGTTCCAACTCTTTTTGAACAACCAGATTGCCGCAGCGCCAACAAAAACCGTCATCAACCTGCTCATTGGCAAGAACAGTTCCGCAGCTTTCGCACCAATTCACCTTAGAGAGCTTTTTATATGCCAGCCCAGCCTCCCACATCTTTATGAAAAGCTCTTGCTCCCACCGATAATAATCCGGATCGCAGGTTGCAATCTCCCTTGACCAATCATATGAAAGCCCCATGCGGTGAAGTTGAGAGCGCATATTCTTTATATTCTCATATGTCCACTCTGCTGGGTGCTTTTTATTATCTTTAGCGGCGTTCTCCGCCGGAAGTCCAAACGCATCCCAACCTATAGGGTGCAGAACGTTAAAACCGCGCATAAATTTATGGCGGGCAATCGCATCCCCAATAGCATAGTTGCGGAAATGACCCATATGAATATTGCCGGAAGGATATGGAAACATCTCTAGGCAATAGTATTTAGGGAGGTTTTGATCAACCGATGCTTCAAAAACACGGTTCTCTTCCCATCTCTTCTGCCATTTTGCCTCTAGCTGCGTGAAATCGTATTTCATATCTCTCCCCGAAGAACAATTCTTTTAGGGGGTGCACCCCCCTCGTGTATAATAGCAATAAGTTATAAATATTTCACTAACAAAAAAGAAAATGCTTTGTAGTTATGCAGAATTTCAGAATAGATGTTATCTTAGGAATTTAGTATCAGCCGTTTGCAATAAGCTCTTCTAAGGTTCTTATTGTTTCCTCATATTCTAGGTTGTCAACAAGATATCTAATAGTTCTTACAATGCCGCCGCCCGTCTGGTAAGTATATTTTTCAATTTCAGAGAGAATTTCTTCCATCTTTTGAGAATCGAACTCTTTACACGCCTGTTTAAGGTTTATAAATGCGTTGATGTCAGGGGCGGGGAGAATATCTTTTTTTATCTCAACCGTGTTAAGCAGATCATTCAGCACGCCTAGCAGGGCTTTTACAGATTTTATAAAGAGGGAGTTGTTCTCCGCTACAAGTTGTGCATTGCCGCGTTTGGCGGCGGCTTCTAGATCTTCAGCAAAACGCCCGAGCCGATTTGCCGAGATGCCGTAGGCTGCTCCCTTTATTCCATGCACTATTACCGCATATTCATGGAGTGAGACGACGCTTTCATCTTTTATCTTGTCAAGCACGCTGGGTGTATGGTTTACAAAAGATTTTACCACCTGAAGATATTGTTTAACGCCGCCGTAACGGGCGATGCCGCCGTTTATATCTACTCCGTCTATTTTATAGTTAGTTAAGGGGTTTTCGTCATCATCGCTTTCAATTCCGAGCTTTACAGGTTCTGAGTGCATGTCGCTGCGTTTAACCCAACGGTTTAGGACCATATCAAGGTCTGTTACATTCACAGGTTTAGAGAGAAAGTCTTGAAAACCGTTTTGGAGAAAGAGTTGTGCGCTGCCCACAAGAGCATTGGCTGTTAGAGCAATGATAGGCACCGTTTTAGCATAATCTCCGTCGATCTCTTCCCTAATTATTCGGGCTGTCTCTATCCCATCCATATTAGGCATCATATGATCCATCAGTATTGCATCGTAGTGGACTTTATTATCCTTGATCTTTTCAATAGCTTCTTCGCCGCTTAGCACGCAATCAACCGAGATGTCATAGGGAGCAAGAAGCGCCTTTGCAACATCGAGGTTTGTTATAAGATCGTCAACCACCAATATCTTTGCATACGACATACGAGTTTTTATAAGGTTTTTATTCTTTAAGCGCCGGTCGGTGTATTGAAAACGTCTAAGGTTGTCAACCATCTCCGCTCCTATTGGGGAGCTGTTTACAATCCCCTGCTTA
>JAISNW010000016.1 GCA_031276055.1 Deferribacteraceae bacterium
TTTTTAGATGATCACTTTATGATTGTCACTTCGGCGGGTGTAAGCCCGTTATTCAAGAGTGAAAATCAGCTCAAGCCGAATATGCAGGAGATAGCGGACGGTAAGCCCGCCCCCTGCGATATCCGCCTGAATGTCTCTTATGAACAGATCACCCCCGTAAAAGAACAGGGCGCTAAATGGGATGATAAGGCTAAGTGCTGGTATGTCCCTAAGGGTGAGGATTTGAGCAAATTCAGCGCGCATCTTCCGCAAAACGGAAAGATGCATGCCCTCAAAGACACCCCTATCACCGTTGACTACAACGAGAGGGCAGCCGCCAAAGAACTCGGCGCATGGTGGAATTCTGAAAAGAGAGAGTGGTATATCCCAAAGGGAGAGGACATCACAAAGTTTGACAAGAAATATTTTGAACCTGCCCCTCAAAAGGTGAAGGTTGTAACCAAAACCTTTGAGGAGTTCGCAGCGGAGAGAGGGTTAATCCTTGACGGTGAGGCGGTAGGTGATGGCAAGATGCACCGTGCAGCAGTGGAGGGCGGAAAGGCGGGCGCGAAAGACGGGATGTATATCCTCTATGACGATGACAAGGGGCGTGCGGGGTATGTGCAGAACTTCAAGACTGGAGAAAAGGGGACATTTGCAGAAAAGGGTATTGAGTTTACCCTTAGCGAAGCTGATAGAACAGAGATAGCGAAGGCTATAGAGGAACGAAAGGCTGAAACCTTGTTGAAGCAGGAAGCGGGAGCTAAAAAGGCGACCTATCTTGTAAAGCATAAGTTCACCCAAGCTGAAGCGAACCATCCTTATCTGCAAGCTAAGGGGGTTGAACCGCACGGCGCAAAACAGGATGCCGAAGGGAAGTTGATTATCCCTCTCCAGAATGTCAAAGGGGAGATTACAACTTTTCAGACAATCAATGATAATGGTGTAAAGCACTTCATGACCGATGGTCAAAAATCCGGCTGTTTCCACCCTATCGGAGAGGTTAAAGCAAACACCAGAGACGTTATCATCTGCGAGGGGTTTGCGACAGGTGCAGCTTTGCACGAAGCCGCTAAAAAGCCCGTCTTTTGCGCAATGGACTCAGGCAACCTCAAGAATGTCGCCGTTGCCGTGAGAGAGCATTTCGGAGAGAAGGTAAACATTATCATAGCGGGGGATAATGATTATAAGCAAGAGAACAATCCCGGTAAAACTGCAGCAGAGGCGGCAGCAAAGGCGGTGAACGGCAGGGCGGTGACGCCGGAGTTTACGCCGAAAGAGAAAGAGCAAGGTTTAACGGACTTCAACGACTTAGCGCAGGCAAGAGGCAAAGCCGCCGTCAAAGAGCAGCTCTCAAGCGCAATTAAAACCAAAGCTGCAGAACAGGAGATGTGTTTAAGCTAATAACCGCGAAAACAATTGTTTCTCAAAAGGGTTCAGTTCGAACCCTTTTTAGCTCTCTAAACTTCAACCATCCAAAATCCATAAAACAGACAGATAGTAAGGCAGATAATTTGCTACTCCAAAAATTGAAACAGCTAACGCTGTTAATAAACTTTTTGGAGGAGAATATGAACAGCTTTACTAAGCATCAATTGTCTGTGTTAATCAAAAGGGTGTTTTCGGAGCTAAACTCGGAAAATGCTCTTACTTTTCATGAATACGTGAAAGAAAAGTATTGACCATACTTCTTGTCAAAGAAAAGAACAGATATTGCTATAAGAACAGAGGAGATTCAGCTCAATCATATGCTGTCCGTTATTCCGTCAGATTGGAAAATGACAGCCATTACGGAAAATGACATAGCAGTTGTATTAAACAAGATTTCCAAAAGAGAGACTGCCAGAGGGTTTATCTCCTGTGCAACAGTCAACCGTTACCGCTCAAGGCTTTTAGCGATATTCAACCATGCTGTAAGGGAAGGGTTGTTGATTAAAAATCCTGTTAAAAGCTATAGAAAGGCAAAAGAGCTGCCTCGTAAAAGGGTTCTCTCTGATAACGAGTTCCAATCTTTTTTGCGGGTTTGTAAAGCCAGTAGAAACAGTGAGCTTTGCGACATTATGGTTATAGCTTACTATACTGGTATGAGGCTTGGGGAAGTCAAAGGGCTGCTCATATCTAACATTGATATTGAACAGAATATGATCCTTTTAGGTGAATGGCAAACCAAAGCGGAGCGGGCTCGTTTTATTCCGATTCACCCTCTTATTAAGGGGATATTAAAGAAAAGGATACAAAGCGCTTTGGAGAATGGCAGGGAAAAGTTGTTTATCTCCCGCTCTATCAGAACCGCTGCTGAAAAAGCCATTAAACGGGCGGGGCTGAAAAACTTTACTTTCCGTGATTTAAGGAGAACATTTGCAACCAGACTGAAAGATACTAATGCAAATGTGCATATAATCTCAAAACTGCTTGGACACTCCAGCATCACTATGACTGAAAAGTATCTAGGGATAAGTTTAAAGGCGCTTGAGGAGGCGGTTTTAAGACTTTAAAAGTGCAAAGGATTTAATAATTGGAATACAGAAAATAAATAGCTTGACAACAAAGCAAAAAATACTGTATTCCAAAGTTGACAGGCTTTTATAGGGAGGAATATCATGTTATTTGTTCGTAAGGTTAATGCCTTTTGCCCGAGTGGTGGAATAGGTAGACACAAAGGACTTAAAATCCTTTGGCACTACACACGCAGTGGATTCAAAATCCACTAACGTGCGCAGGATTCAGGTTCCTGTGGGTGTTTTAGCCTGTGGGTGTTTGTTGAACCTAGCAAAATGAGGATGTTTGAAAAATTTGATATAGTGGGCTGTCTTATAATGTAAGATAGCTTTAAACCACGCCTTTTGTTATGCCAATAAAAAAGGTGGTACTATATATAGTCCGGCGCCTCCCCCTGCAAAGGGGGAGGAGCGGCTGTTTCCCCTTGATCGTGTTATTCCGATATGCAGTGAATTGCTTTTTAAGGTAGACTATAACCTTGAATTAGCGGTTATCCTGCGTCAAATTATATTCAGCAATAAAGCGTTGACGGTCAATGAGGTTCATAGACGTTGTTTTTATCATAAGTCTATTCAGACTTTGCGGAAAAAGCTCAATTATCTAGTGCATATCGGGCTTATCAACTGTTCAAGGAAGTATAGCGGCTCAGGTGAAGATGGGTATGCGGTTTACACAAATTACTATACCGCTCCCAAAGAGTTAAAGATTGATGACGCTGATTATAACAAATTCGCCTTTATTCATGAGTCTGATATGCTTATGCTTGACAGTAAAGCCCGGTATATCATAGGCGCTATTTTAAACAAGTTTCATTATATGGCGGTTGAGCAGGGGTTTGAGGGCAGCAGGCTCTCCTGCGGGGATATACTCGGCTTGTTGTCTGTAAAGGCTAGTGCGGAGTCCATAAGGCTTTACTTAAACATATTAGAGCAGCTAGGGCTTATAGCTATTCTGAAACGTCAGCAGGGTGCAAGCTACGAGTTAAAATTTACAGATAAATTAAAAAGCTATGAACTTCAAAAGATAATCTTAGAGAGCGCTAAAGAGGTATTAAAGGTATTCGTTGCGTATCGTAAGGCTTATTTCGGTGAGGAAACGACATCAAGCACCCGTAAGAGTTGGCTGCAAACAATCATGAACGTATTAGAGCCTAACGGCGGGCGGGAGTATAGGCAGCGTAAACAGCTTATATTGCGGATGATAGCCTTTTTGTGCAGAAAGGAAAATGAGAGGATGCGTTTGATTGTCCGCTCTCCATCGCACTTAAAAAACCATTGGGACGAGATAGCATCGGGGGCTCTCGGAGTATCTAAGCGTTGGACTATGAAGTTTATAAGCCGTCTTGTGAACGGCGGGATAAAATCTGGATATGAAAAGGAGAAAGAGAGCAAAGAGTCCATATATCTGAATAAGGATAAAATAACGCCTCCAAAGGGTTTGACGATATTTCAAGGGGATATATTGCAGGGGTGGTATGAGAGTTTAGACAAGGTTAGTTTAAGGCTTAAATTTTCTTGTCAGAGTCACGGCGTAAACGATAGGAGCAAAGAAGATGTAATAACATTTGAAGATTATTTATGCCAAGCTAAAGTATTAATGGCAAGGTATCTATTAAAACACGGCTCAATAGAGGATATGGAGCAGGCTAATAAGTGGCTGTATTGGAAATTAAAGGATTACATGTTTAAGAATAGGCGCATTGATAGGACTCCAGGGGGAGATAAAAAGATATTGCGCGTCTCAGTGGTTGACTTTGAACACTTTTTAGAAACGGTGGATATACCGGCGGTTGAATCGATAGAATGTGCGGAGGATTATAAACTTGAATTGTCTGATGAAGTGAAGGCGGCTTTAGGCTGTCTCTCTAGGCGTGAAAAGATAATGATTAAACTTTATTTCGGTTTTTATGGGCGTGTATATACCCAAGATGAAATAGCTAAGCGGTGCCGGAAGTCAAAGAGTTGGATAAACTATAGTATACAACGTTCTATAAAACGTCTGCGGAATGTTTTAGACCCACCGACTTAAAATAGAGATTCTTTTAGCCAAAAACAATAAAAATCAATAAAAAAAGAGCAATGGAATGAAGAAGCGTCTAAGCGTCAAAAGTGGTTAATCCTGTAACTATCTATTAAATAAACATTTTATCAAAACTCAAAAATTATTGTCAAAACTCTGTTAAAATAACCCTGCTTTTAGCCTTATTTTAGGCTATTAACTTCCAAATTTTTATTAAAACTTCCAAAAAATTAATTTTACCTGCAAATTTTTCACCACTTATAAGACTCTTAAAGATTGAATAAGAATAAGGATAAGTTATTTTTCCCCTAGAGCTCCCTTAATGAAGCTCTAGGGGGGAAAAATAACTTACTTATGAGGGTTCAATCCTTTAAGCCAAATCAAAAAACTTTTTTCCAAGCAAGATTTTATAAGGTTTTTCTACATAAAAATTTTTTTTATTCTTTATTTACAGGGTGTTATAGCTTTTTAACGGCGTTTTTTGTGAACATGCCCTAAGTATAGACATATAGAGGGGAAATTTAAGCGTTTTTAGGGGGTATATATGAAAATATTTATACTGTTCTATTCATATTTACTGCTCTTTAGTTTGCTTAACTTCGTTAATAAAGGAGATTAATTATGTGGAAGTGTAAAGGGTGCGGTTCTGAAGTTTGCATCATGTCGGTTCTAGATTTATATGTAGACGAAAGCGGAGTCGATCTCAACAAGTCAAAGATTATAGACATACAAGCTGAATGTAAATCTTGCGGCAGCGATGAGTGCATAAATGACAGCTTTTCCAATAAAAAGGAGCTAATGGAGCATTTAAGGAAGTATGCGAAGTGGGATGGCAGCCCTAATATAGAGGTGTAAAATTATGTTGGCTTTGGTGTCGGCGGCGTTTATTTTTGCGGGTTTAGCCTTTCTCACCTATCGAATTTTGAGGGGTTTAGACGGTTTAGACTTTGAGGTAGAAAGGCAGGACGGCGGCGGTAAAGTAGTTCTCTTTTGGTTGGTATGGGGCGTGAAAGCGGTATTATTGATATTAACCATGATGTCTTTATCAGTTCTGATATATTTAGCCGTCTTTCTAAACGGCGTTAATCCCTTCCCAACGATAATATGTTGTGCGGTGGTTGCCTTTTTGCTTAGCAGTAAAATCAAGGTTAAATCTAAGAGCAATAAGGAAGTAGACGATTTCATTGAAGACATCATAAAGCAAACGAACAAACCGGAGGAGTAGTCATGGAAGCGGTATTAAGCGATAAAGCGGTATCTGCGGCTTGGGGTTATGTTATCAACTGGATTGATAATAATTATGGCTGGTTGAAGTGGGCGTATAATCATTTTGCTTGGACTACCAATATGGATTTTGATGATTTTAAGCAGCAGGCGGCGATCTTAGGAGTAAAAGTGTATTCTAAGCTGGCAGATAAGGGCGAAGTATCGGATGATGTTTTTTGTGATAAGCTGACATGGAGCGCTAGGAGCTATTGCTGGGCTAGTAGGGAACAGCTGCGGATGAAGGATATAGGGCTGAAGGGTGATGACGCATTCATAGCGATAAGTCTTAACGTTGCTGAGAGTATGGACTTTGATAATATTATTTGCGAGGCTGTCGCTGTAAAAGCGAATCTGACAGAAAATGCGCTAATGCCGCTCGAAAGGTATGAAAAGATAAAAGCGGCTCTACTTAATTTAACTGCAACGGAGAGTGAATATATATCAAAGTATCTAGGCTTGGGAGATGCCCCTAAGCAGAACATGAAGGAGATAGGGATCGATGCGGGTGTTACGGAGTCGGCGGTCTGCCAGTGTATTAAAAAGGGGGGTAAAAAGTTAAGCAGTCAACCCCTAACCCCTCAAACGCCTTTATGCAGTTATGTATATAAGGTTAATGAGATGGAATTTTGGGACTATAAGTCAATAAAGACAGGCGAGCCGTTCCGTTCAGTAACTCTGGTGTCTGAACATTTAGTATATGCGATAGCCAAAAATATTAAACTGCACGGTTATGACCAAAGCCAACCCTTAATTGTATGGCAAGAGGAAAGAACGTTGATAGACGGTCATACACGCTTGCAGGCTCTTAAACTTATTGATTATCCCAAAAGAGTCCCGGTGGTTTTAATGAGCTTTCCCGATGTGCGCTCGGTATTATTATATATGCTGAATATTCAGTATAGCCGCCGTAATGTAAAAGACGCTGATATAATAAGGGCAGCGGAGCGGATATTTAAGTTATTCAATCTAACCGATGTAGAGGAAAAGACAAGGTTTCTTGCGGAAGTCTATGCGGAGCTTCCGGTCTTTAAGGTTAAAAAGGTGGCGGCGCTGCATGAATACGCCACTGAAGAGGAAAAAGCGCTTATCGGTAAGGAAAAGACGACCATAAACGAACTTTACAATACCCTTAGAACCAGCATTATAGGGAGAAATAAAAAGCCATGAATAAGTTGTTGCAAGTAGTTATTTTTCTATTAATTTCAACAGCGGCTTTCGCCGAAGATGATATTGCGCCCCTTACGGTATATGCTTGGGGATACGGCGATCTATTGCATATGACGTTTCAAGCGATAATGCGCATGGTGGGAAACAACGGATATGCGGCGTTTTTTAAGATAACAGCTACAATAGGAATATTGGGCTTTCTCATATATGCGGTTTCCAGTAGGGAAATATCGCTATATTCCCTTGTTATGCGGTTCGCCTTTTCTTTTATAGTCTGGTCGTTTGTCTCTGTCGGCTCGGGCTTTAGCGTAAGCACGGATGTGCAGGTATATGACGTTTATACTAACCGATATTCAAAGATAATAGAGGATGTGCCGCTCGGCTTTGCGGGTCCTATAGGGTTCTTTTCAAGGGTTGAGTATTGGCTCAACAACAATGCGCAGGATAGCTTTAGTGTAACAGATGCGGGGATAGCGGCATCGGGTGCGGGGTATGTGCCGCCCTCTATCGGAAGCGGGTTAATCTACAGCGCATCTCAATTTAGAGTGACTGATCCCAACCTATACATGACAATGAACGATTATATCTCCGATTGCGTATTCCCTGATATTATCACAGGGTATTTTGATCCTAACGATCTAAGGGTGAGCAATACGTTTTGGCAGAGTATAGCAGATACGCACCC
>JAISNW010000018.1 GCA_031276055.1 Deferribacteraceae bacterium
TTTCCTTTCCAAATGTTGTATCTCATACCGTAATCGCCTATAGTTCTTTTCCTATTGGTATTTACTCCAAGCGAAGAATAACCGACATAAACATTTTTTCTATCAATGATAGGGTTGAAAGTTTTAGGAGTTGAGGGGGTTTAGGCCGAAGAGATTATAGCGATGCCCGCTTCACCCTATAGCTCCGCTTATAAAAACATCGTGCAATACCCGCACAGCAAGCTCTGTGAACTTTTCATCTATAACGCACGATATCTTTATCTCGCTGGTGGAGATCATTAAGATATTTATTCCATGTTTTGATAATGTTTGAAACATTGTGGAGGCTACACCCACATGGCTTAACATCCCCACTCCTACAATAGAGACCTTTGCTATATCTTCATCTGCCTCTGCGCTGATTTCAGGAATCTCCGCAATAAGGGTATTAACTGCAGTGAGAGCGGTGTTAAGCTCGGTTTTTGGAACGGTGAAGCTAAGGTTGGCTCGTCCATCTTTAGCGATATTCTGAATAATCATATCAACATTTACATTAGCTTTGGTAAGCCTTGAAAAGATGTCCGCAGCGATCCCTGGTCGATCAGGCAGTTCGCGTAAAGTAATCTTAGCTTGATTTTTATCGCTCGTTACACCTTTTATAACCATCTTTTCCATATTCTCTATCTTTTCCTCCACATATACCCCTCTCTGCCGTAGATCGCCTGAATTTAACTCTTTTGAAGTTACGAGGGTGCCGGGCTTATCCTCTAGCGAAGATAGAACCATAATATCTACATTGTAATTCATGCCAAACTCCACGCAACGCGGCATAAGCACCTTTGCCCCTAAAGAAGCAAGCTCTAGCATCTCTTCATGGGATATGACAGAAAGTTTTTTGGCATCCCGCACAAGACGAGGATCAGCAGTGTATACCCCATCAACATCTGTATAGATTTCGCAAAGATCAGCTTTCAGCACAGCGGCAAGGGCTACAGCAGTTGTATCAGAACCGCCTCTTCCCAATGTGGTAACGTTGCCGCTTATAGAGGAAATCCCTTGAAAACCTGCAACAACGCAAATCTTCCCCTCACTTAAAACCTTTCTGATGCGCTCGGTGTTAATAGAGGTTATTCTAGCTTTAGAGTGGTTTGAATCTGTATAAATCCCTGCCTGCGCACCCGTCAAGGATTCTGCTTCATAGCCGAGTTCTATAAGAGCCTGCGTTATAAGAGGAATATTTGCCGTCTCTCCAGTGGAAACAAGTTGATCATACTCCCGCAGCGAATACCCTTTAGAAATCTCTCTGAGATAGCTGATCAACTGATCGGTTATCCCCGCCATAGCGGAGGAAACCACCACAACATCATACCCAGAGGCTTTTTTTGCCGCTGTCTTTTGAGCCGCATTCTTTATACGTTCCACATTGGCAACGCTGGTGCCGCCAAATTTTACCACCACTAGCATGTTATCTCCGGGCGGAAAAAGAGTTCAGCTATCTTATACCCTTCATCCAATATAAACGAGGGTTTAATAAATTCAGAAAAAGAGCGGTTAGCATCTGAAGTTACGCCTGTTCCGTATATCAGAGCAGGCACAGGCTCCGCTGTATGAGTTTTCAGGTGCACAGGCGTAGCGTGATCAGGCATAACAAGGATGCGGAAATCTTTATAAGAGGGGAGTATCTCCATAATAATAGGAATCATCTTGCTATCTATATTCTCCAGTGCACAAACTTTATCTTCAATGTTTCCTGCGTGCCCCGCTTCATCAGCTGCTTCCACATGGATGAAGAGATAGTCTAAATCTTTTAAGGCTTTTGCGCCGTATTCTGCCTTCCCCGCAAAGTTTGTATCTATGTAACCGGTAATCCCCGGCACATCAATATACTTAAATCCCGCATATTTTCCGATCCCTTTTAAGAGATCCACCGCCGCTACAATCCCCCCTGAAAGCCCGTAAAGCTCCTTAAATGCGGGAATATTAGGACGTTTTCCGCCTCCCCATAGCCATATACTGTTGGCAGGAAGGACGGTTTCATCAAAAATTTCGATGGCTTTTTGCATGATCCCCCGCAAAAATAAACCGTCTTCACCGCTTGGAAGATAATCGTCAATACGTTCTCCTGTTATATCGTGAGGGGGGGTAGTTTGCGCCTGTATACTATCCCGAATAATCATAAGATTTCTATAGCTTAAACCTTGATAGAACTCTATCCCGTCTTTTGCAAAGAGGGTTGAAAGACGTTTTACAGCTAGAGCAGCAAGTTCGTTAGAGATATGGTGGGCGCTGAAATCTTGCATATAATATGAACCGTCGTCTTCGGCTATGCTCACAAGGTTGCAGCGAAAAGCCGTATCGTTTTCTCCGAGCTCAATTCCTTTGCTGGCGGCCTCTAAAGGGCTTCTACCTGAATAATATCTCTTTGGGTCATACCCCATGACGCTTAGATTGCAAATATCGCTCCCTGGGGAAAACCCCTTAGGGGTTGTCCGCACCAAACCGCATACCCCTCGCTGAGCAAGTTTATCTAAATTGGGGGTATTTGCATATTCAAATATGCTTTTATCTGCTAGGGAAGGGATCTTTTCATCGCTTGCACCGTCACAGAGAAGCACTAAGTATTTCATAAAAAATCTCCTCTTTCATTATCCATGATACAGCCGACCGCCGCCTGCTCGCCTCTATAGCTGTAATAGGTTCTCTGCCTTAAAACATCTACCTTTACTCCAAAAGATTTTTGGCAGAAAGCCGCCAGTTGGTCTAAAAGTTCATAGCTGTTATTTGTTTCACTCACATGTCCAAAGTGGCACTCTCGTAAAGCCCCCCCTGACAGCCGTGCAAGGATATTGCACGCGTCAAGGTTAGATAGATGCCCTTTAGAGGAGGCTATCCGTTTTTTCAACCTCTCTTCATACGGTCCGTTCTCAAGCATATTGGCGTCATAATTTGCCTCAAGGATTAGAGTATTCACCCCGCTTATAGCGTCAATCAACCTCTTTGTCACCTTTCCGCAGTCGGTGAGGATTCCGTATTGACTCTCGCCGACAGTTAATGTGTATCCGAAAGGTTCGTAAGCATCATGAGATGTATTGAATGCTGATATACAAAAAGATGGGAAACCGTATAGCTTGCCGCTGGATATTGGGGTAAGGCACTTTCGCGGAATCCCTTTCCAATTAAGAGAATTTACAGTTCCTTCAGATGCAAAAATTTTAGGGGTGAAACGTTGGCAAAATTTATGCAGCCCGCTTATATGATCCCCATGCTCATGGGTTATAAAAAAGTAGGCGTCATCTACACTTTTGCCTGAATCCCCGATAAATCTCAAAAGGGATCTCACCCCCACCCCTGCATCTATAAAAATAAGCTCTCTCTCGGTTTCAATACAGCAGCAGTTGCCTTTAGAACCGCTTGAGAGGATATGCAAAACTCCTTGATCCATTAAAGGAGTAAAAGGCTTATTCATTCTTTCTCCAGATGCAATATTTTTTCTGCTTTTGAGGCAAGCTCCATATCATGAGTGACCACCACAATGGCTACCCCGCTCTTTGGAAGGGATAAGATAAGCTCTTGAACAATTTCGCTGTTTTGGCGGTCTAGGCTGCCTGTTGGTTCATCTGCAAAGAGGATTAGAGGGTTATTCATGAGCGAGCGCGCTAAAGCCGTCCGTTGCTGCTCTCCGCCTGAAAGCTCTTTAGGCAGATGGTGGAGGCGGTCTTTGAGCCCAACTTGAACTAGAAGAGCTTCGGCGCGCTTAGTTGCCTCTGATAACTTCCCGCCGCCTAATAGTGCAGGTATTGCAACATTCTCCAGAGCAGAGAAATCATCTAAAAGGTAGTGAAATTGGAAGATAAACCCGATCTTTCTGTTTTTATATATATCCAACTCTCTATTATTTAACGAGTAAATATCTGCCGCTTCAAATAAAACTTTTCCTTTAGTAGGACGCTCCAGCCCCCCCATTATATGAATAAGCGTTGATTTTCCTGAACCGGAAGGTCCTGTAACGGCAAGGCTCTCCCCTCTATTAACTTTTAGATTCACACCGTTTAATACCTTTAGCTCGCTCTTATGCCTGCCTAAATCTATGGTGAAGGATTTACATATATTTTTAAGCGAGAGCAAGCAAGAGGAGTTGTCAATCATTTCGGATTGCCTCCAATGGATCAATCTTAGCGCACATGCGCGCAGGAATCTTAGAAGCAAAATAAGTTATGACAAGCGCACATACAGTCACCACTATAAAGACCTCCGGAGATAAAAGGATTGGGATTGTATCAGAATAGTATATCTCTTTAGGAACTGTAATAATCTTAAAGTTTTGCAAGACTACTGCAATTAAAAGGGCGAGAACGCCGCCTAGAACCGTTCCTAAAACACCTATAAAGATCCCCTGCCTAACAAATATCTTTTCAATTAGCTTTGCATCCGCCCCCATAGCCCTAAGGATGGCTATATCACGCCGCTTATCTTTTACTGTAACGGTGATCATACTCACTATATTAAACGATGCTACAATAGTTATTAGAGTTAATACAATAAAGAGGGCGTATTCCTCTAACTTTAGGGCGGCAAAGAGGCTGCCGTTCATAGTCAGCCAGTCGCGAACCCAATAACGCCTCCCATCAGGGATAGCGTTTAGATCAGCTTGCATCCTCTCCGCCAACGCGGGGGCGGCGTCGGCGTCTTTTACAATCACCCCTATCCCGTTGACTTCACTTCCTAGTTTATAAAATGTTTGGGCGTCTCTTAGAGATATATAAACTAAACTTCTGTTATGCTCATACATCCCTGTATCAAAAAAGCCCGCCACCCTAAACTTCGTCATCTTTGGAATAATGCCGAACGCCCCTCTAGCAGTTGTTGGGGATATAAGGGTAAC
>JAISNW010000006.1 GCA_031276055.1 Deferribacteraceae bacterium
GTTCTAGGGATTGAGGTGCGCGTGGACGATGCTAGAGTCAAAGGATTCCTAGAATTCTTAAAAGACGAGAATACTGAAACTTTAGTGAGGGCGGAACGTGCTTTTTCAGCAAGGCTGGACTGCGGCTGCAACGCCCCTGTCGCCTGCAATGCAGAGCATCTGCAAGGCGGGCTTATCTCTGTTCGCGGCTTGCTTTCAGATTTGAGCGGGGAGAGGTTTATCAGAACAGAGCTGCAAGGTTCTGCGGAATACGCCGCCAGCCTTGGAGATAAAGCCGCCGCCGAAATTTTGGCGCAAGGAGGCGAGGATATCCTGAAGGAGCTTAGATGAAAAGGGTTTTAATAACCAGAGCACTTGAGGATGCCTATGAGTGCGTGAATATCTTTTCCGCGCTTGAACTTACACCCTTTGTCCTCCCTATGATACAGACGGCGCCGCTGCCGCCTCCTAAATTTGAGTTTACAAGCTATGACTACTGCATCTTAACCAGTCCAGCGGCGGTAAGGTATTTTGAGCCATACCAAACACACCTTTTTATAGAGAAGTTCGCTGCTATTGGGGGTGTGACGGCGGAACGTCTTAGAAACCGTTATGGTGCGGTAGAACCCCTCATCCCTCGTGAGGCGGCTTCAGACTCCATAGCCGCCCTCTTTGAAGATATGCCTCTTGAAGGCGCTAAGATTCTTTCACCTGGAGCTAAGCGCCGTTTCGGCAGCCTAGAGAGTTTTTTTAAGGAGAAGGGGGCGCACTTTGAGGCTGTCTGTATCTATGAGACGGAAACGGTGGAATACGAAAAAGATAAGGTGAATATATTTTTATCTGCCAACCGGATTGAAGGGGTGGCTTTCTTTTCGCCGTCTGCAGCATCGGCATTTATGCAGCAGGCGGTTTTAGGCGCTGCTGCAGCAGTCTGTATAGGAAACTCCACCGCCGAGATGTTAAAAAGTTATGGGATAACCCCATTTATTGCGCCCGAACCCTCCGCAAAAGCGTTGGCTTGCTATATAAGGGATATTCCTTGACGAGACGCTGGAATTAGGATATTCTGCCGCTATGGACGATATTTCATCGCTTGAAATAGATTATTCTTGGTCTTTTTCAGATAAAACAACAAAGGATACATCCTATTTAACACACGGATACTACACCTACCCCGCAAAGTTTATACCGCAGTTGGCAGCTAGACTTATTCATGAATACTCTCATGAAGGGGATATTGTGATTGATCCTTTCATGGGCAGCGGCACAACAGTTGTTGAATCAATATTAAACAATCGCATCGGGATAGGCGCAGATATAAATGAAATTGCATATCTTGCAGCAGCAGTGAAGTCTACCCCCCTAGATAATCAAGAATTGGTCGAGGCGTCTATCGCCTTAGAGCATCAACTAGTATTTTCCTCGTCAAAAACACCCCATTCTTGCGAGCTGATCAGAAAAAATGAAGATAGGATTGATTATTGGTTTTTGCCTGAACAAAAAGAAGAGTTGCTCTATATTCTCACTCTTATTTTAGAAATAAAGGATAAAAAGATAAAAGACTTTTTTTTGATCGCTTTCGCTCAAATTTTAAAGTCCTGCTCTATATGGCTGCAGCGAAGCATTAAACCAACACGTGATAAGTGCAAGAAAGTCAACAAACCAATCGAACTATTTTTAAGACAAGCAAAAAAGATGATACTAAGGCATGTTGATTTTAACAGGAGATTAGATAAAGATGTAAAGAATAAGATAGATTCTTATAGAATTATTAAATGCGGCGATTCCCGCGAACTGCCGTGCAAAGACGAGTCAGCCGCGTTAGCGGTGACTAGCCCGCCCTATGTAACTTCCTATGAATATGCGGATTTACACCAACTGCCGCTATTATGGCTGGGGTATTTAGATGAACTGGCAGACTTTAGGAAAAAATTCATAGGCAGCGCCCACAAAACAAGAGAAGCAATAGATATGAAGAGCGAGACCGCAAATAGCATAGTTGCTGGTTTTGGTAAAAATAAAAAAGGGGTGGAAACTCGAAACTACTTTTCTGATATGCTGGAATCTTTCATTGAGTTGAAACGCGTGTTAAGAAAAGGCGGGAAAGCATGTATAGTTATTGGGAATACCGAGTTTAAGGGTGTAAAAATCTTAAATGCAGAAGTTTTTTTAGAACAGTTTGAAAATATCGGTTTTAGAACTTGTAATTTAATTCACAGAGAGATACCGTCAAAGATGCTCCCTTCAACACGAGATGTAACTACAGGTCAATTTACAAAATGCAATAAAGACGCCTTAAAGCTGGCATATCCTACAGAATATATTTTGGTCGTAGAGAAATTATGACAGGGGAAGACTTGATAAATCTTTATGAAGAAAAGAAGAAACTTTTCAAAGACGACGCATACCGCCATATCTCATCCATTTTGAAAGAGGCAAAAGCTATACATAAAGAGGGTTTTGCTAAAGAAGACCACGACCAGTCATGGCGCTCGTTTAAGGGCAAAAATTTTGAAAAATTATTGATTCATATCATTAGAGAAGAAGTTCATAAAATAGGCTTTGAACTCTTTGATAAATTCTTTGAAGATCTAAAAAAGCTAAAGGGATAGATTATGGGATTACATCGATGAGAAGTTCTGCTCCCACCCAAGCAAAACCCATCATAAATGTATCATATTCCATATTGAGTAAAGACAACTCCGTTATAGGAAATACGGCAATCTTTATCAAATGGGGAACCGTCGGTAGTCTTTCTCAACAACGACTTATTCCCCATGATAGGCGATAGCGTTATCTCTCTGATTAAATCCGCCTATTGCAAGAAAAGCGGATAGGTGGTATATACTGAAGTATAATGGAAATAGGGTTAAGGAGTAAATTATGGACAGAGAGCTAGAAATTAACGGCAATACCGTTTCTATGGGTGAAGAAAAACGCTACAAGTATCTCCTCAATGGAAAAACCTATTACTACACCAAAGATGAATTGAGGGAGTATATAAGAGATTTGTACGAGAAAAATAATGAGCCTTTGGATGAGGATGAACTAGATTTTTCCCTTGAACAAGAAATTGTGCGTCTCGAAAAATATGATGGTGATCCTTACGGAAACCTAAAGGATGTCCCCGAAGCTTATGAGGTTGCTCATAAAGCCGCTGCGATGGGTGTTATTTCTTTCATTCACTGAACATGACTGTTCACTTGAGTTTTTTACTAAAGTCGGCTAGATTTAGTGACGGAAAACTTGATAAAGAAATAAGGCATAGTAATGAGCCAAAGTTTAAGGGTGAATTTCAAAATCCTGTGATTGAGGGTTTGTGCGAAAAAATAGTTACTGCAACAAACCATAAGCTAAGAGAGCAAGCTGCATACGACTATAGGGAAAATAAAATATTACTGCTTCTTAAAAAACAATATCCCACTCCAAGCCATTATTACTACGATCTTTCCCATGAAATTGCCCATGCTAGAGACTATCTTGATAGAACGCCAGGAGCCATGAAACTATTTATGATCACTGAAATTTATAATATGGCGTTGAATAGTCAAACTTTTAAGGATATTTTAGCCCCTAATACGGATGCCTTGATTGATAAATTTTATATCGGTGGAAAATTTCAAGATATAGAAAAGACTTTGTTATGCACTTATATAAGGGAAGAGTATAAGGCAGATAT
>JAISNW010000010.1 GCA_031276055.1 Deferribacteraceae bacterium
AAACCATTTTTCTACGCGGTTCTCTGCATTGGCTCTTAGATCGTAATAAAAGAGCGGTATATCGTTTTCGTGCAACACCCCTAATGGAAAATAAGCCCTTGATGCGGCAGCGCTGCTGAACTTCTCCCTATCAACATCTGTTACAAGAGTTCCTGTTGCATGGTCTATCTTTGCATCTGCAAGGTTTGGAGCATCAACAAATGTGCCGTCTTCGTTCGCAATTATCCCCCCTTTTGAAGCCTGCTTAGGAGCGTAGCTCTCGTCTGTCACCCAACTTATAGGGTTTATCAACACATTTGTTGAATAAGAGAACGGATTATTCCCGTCAACAATAGGGGAGCGGGTGTTATATGTTATTATCACCCCTAAGTCGTTTGCATTCTGAGCGGGTTTCATATGCGGAAAGAGTTCATATATGGTCTGTGTCATAGGCATCCCTATTAGGTATGCGGCTATCATCCTTTCGTATACTTCAGGCTTATCTCGAAGGTGCAGCGCAATAAGAGCCGCCATTACTATAGAACCTTGAGAATGCCCCACAAGAATATACGGTTTGCCTCTGTTGTAGTGCTCTATATAGTAATCAAAAGCCGCTGTTGCGTCTGTGAGCGGAACGCCGCTAAAGTATCCGATCCCATCGGCGGGCTGCTTGGCTATAACAAAAGAGGCGTCAAGCTGTCGATAAAAGGGCGCATATATGCTGCCTACAGTTTCAAAAGCAGAAGCCCTAGTCTTGTAGTAATAATTCGCCCAATGCCGCATCTCAATATTGTTAATAGCGGCTATAGGGTATTCACCATACGCAGAACGCCATGAGGTGGGGTAAAGGAAAAATATATCTACATTACTCTCGCCGTCTGTTCCTTTTGCAAGCCAATTGTCAGGATTGCTATAGTCAACGGGTGCAATTTTATCTCCATAGAGCGGGTAGCGAAGGTTTCCCTCATGGAAAAGGTGTGCGGGCTGTTGATCAATATTTTGCGATTTACATGCAATCTGTAAAGAGAGCGCCGCTATGCAGATAAAAAAGATAGTTTTTTTCATAGAATCCTCCTAAGAAGTTCAGCTTAACATATTCTTGGCAGATTTTCACCTGTTGGAAAGTCAATACGCCTTTTGCCGCCTATACTGGTTTCTAAGAGAACATGCCGCTCTCTTGCCACCTCTCCGCATATTGCAGAGGATGCGCCGTAAGGATGCGCCTTTAAGATTTCTAAAACTGCCTCTGCCTCTTCAGGCGGTGCAATAAGGATAGCTGCCCCTTCATTTGCAACAGTTAGAGGATCAAAGCCTAATACGTTGCAGAGTTCACGGACATCATCTCTTATTGGAATCTGCTCTTCCACTGCAATAATCCCCTTTCCGCTGCCAACTGCTATCTCGTTCAGCACCGCCGCCACTCCGCCGCGGGTTGCATCTCGAGCGAAATTTATCGTCTTTTTGTGCAGAAGGGCGAGCATATTTGATAAAACAGCACAATCCGTTGGGATAGCGCCCGTAAACCCCAACTCCCCGCGGGCGGCGAGAACCGCCATACCATGTCTTGCAATATCAGAAGTAATTATAACCTTATCGCCCGTTGAGATTCGGGAAAAATCATTCCAGCGGGAGACTACCTCTCCTATCCCAGCTGTATTGACAATCAACCCTCTTATATCCCCTCTTGGAACAACCTTAGTATCGCCTGTTACGACCTCTACCCCTGCTTCTGCGGCGGTTTCAGCAAGAGAGGATATAATCTTTTTCAAATTCTCCAAACTATAGCCTTCAGGTATAACTAGAGAACAGCTTAAATATTTCGGGATTGCTCCGCTGACAGCGATGTCGTTGATAGTTCCTGCGGCAGCCAGCTTGCCGATATTGCCGCCGGGAAAAAACTCGGGGGTAATTACAAACGAATCGGTTGAAAAAGCAAGTTCTCCTTTAGGCTGGATGTAAGCAGCATCGCCTCCTGCAAGAAGGATAGGGCTTTTGAAGGCGGAGAAAACAGCAGAGGCCAATAGAGCATTCATATCTCTGCCTCCTCCGCCTGCCGCTAAGGTTATATTATCGAGCATACTTTCCGCACTGTGTCATCCTCTACCCATCATCTGCTTAAATATACTAAAAAGCCCCGCAGAATCGTGAGGACCAGGCGCAGCCTCTGGGTGGTATTGAACAGCAAAGATCGGTTCAGATTTATGCCTTATCCCTTCGACCGTGTCATCGTTTAGATTAATATGGGTGAGTTCAATAGATGATGGAAGGCTCTGCTTTCTAAGTGCAAAGTTATGATTCTGAGAAGTTATCAGAACAGCGCCGCTATTGAGATCCTTTACAGGGTGGTTTGAACCGTGATGTCCGAATTTAAGCCGTCCGCAATCTGCTCCGCAGGCTAAGCCTAGTAGTTGATGACCGAGGCATATCCCAAAGAGCGGAACTTTGCCGATGAGCTTTTTGGCGGTTTCAATGGCATATTTAAGGGCGGCTGGATCAGCTGGACCGTTGGATAGAAAGACGCCGTCCGGTTTAACTTTAAGCACATCTTCAGCTGTGGATCTAGCGGGCAGAATTGTAGAGCGGATGCCATTGCTCTCTAAGAGGCGTAAAGAGTTGAATTTCACCCCATAGTCAAGCACCGCCGCATGAAGGCTTAAAGCGCAATCGCCAAATGTATAAGGCTCTTTTGTGCTTACCTTTGCCGCATAATCTTGATTATCAAGCCCTTCCCAACCAGCTGCTCTAGCTGCCCCTTCTGTTTCAGCTGCCTCTATATCAGAGCAGTGCAGAAAGGCTTTTTGAGTTCCCTTCTGCCTTAAAAGGAGGGTGAGAGTCCGCACATCAACGCCCGCAATTGCGGGGGTGCGGTGAATTTTAAGGAGCTCTTGAAAAGAATACTCTGAGCGGAAGTTGGATGGGGGGTTCAGTTCATGAAAAATAAGCCCATTGCAAAAGAGGTTTGATGACTCCATATCGCTTGCATTAGCGCCGTAATTTCCAATTTCAGGGGCGGTAAAGGCTACTATCTGCCCCGCATAGGACGGATCGCTGGCCACCTCTTGATAACCTGTCATACTTGTAATAAAAACAACCTCTCCGAGAGCATCAACAGGCGCACCGCAAGAGAAACCGCGAAAAACTTCGCCGCCTTCTAAGGCAAGGAAAGCCCTTTTATCTCGCATTGTTTTCCACTTAGACATGCGGTAAACTACAGTATTTACAAGATGATGTAAAGGGAAAAAGTGGATGCTTCATTGGTATGAAAATTGCTTAAATTACACCGTAGGCAGCGGAACAACCGCACTTACGAAAGGATTCTTCCTTTAGTCGGTATGGATGCCGACAAAACCTTGTTGCCAATGCATGGGCGGCACTGTAGCCATCGGAAGGTATTCCTTCCGATGGTAAAAGAATTTTACCCTTATTTTGTAAGGGTTTTTGCATAAATTAATTAATCTATTGCGGGAAATATTTTCCTTAAAGTTGTGCAGCAGTTTATCAAGAGGCTATGGTGGGCAATAAGGGCTTAAACAATGCGAGTAAAGCGAAAAATGACGAGTTTTACACTCGGATTGCTGATATAGAGCGGGAGTGTCTGCACTACAGAGAGCACTTTAAGGATAAGGTTGTCTTCTGCAACTGCGATGATCCTGACACAAGCGATTTTTGGCGGTATTTTCATATCGCCTTCGGCGTTTTAGGGCTTAAAAAGTTGATTGCCGCGCACTTTGTGTATATGGATCTCTTCACGCCGGGCGAAACATATAAGATAGAGTATGAAGGCGGCGATGATGGAGATTTTAACATAGGAAAGAGAACCACCTTAGAGCAGAACGGCGACTTTAGGAGTTTTGAGTGCATAGAGCTCTTAAAAGAGGCGGATATAGTGGTTACAAACCCACCGTTCAGCCTCTTTAGAGAATATGTTTCACAACTCATTAAATACGATAAGAAGTTTCTAATAATCTCTCATCAGAACGCTATAACCTATAAAGAGATTTTTAAGCTGATAAGAGATAATAAAGTATGGTTGGGGTATAATAACTTTGATAACAGTAGGTTTATAATGCCTTCATATTATGATATAGAGGCATCCAAATACGCCTACGAGGAAAACGGTGTAAAATACGGGAGGGTGTCAGGTCTTCGTTGGTTTACCAACCTTGAGATAAAAAAGCGGCTTGAGAA
>JAISNW010000131.1 GCA_031276055.1 Deferribacteraceae bacterium
TTATACCGTTGAGTGTCGCTTGCGGGCTTGCCTCGATAAGTTATCGCTGTGTAGTTATCGGGGAAACCTTGACACCTTTCATACTCTAAAGGCGTTAAACGCCTTATCCCTTCCGCCGTCTTGTATAAGCCCTTGTTAGAACCTTCGGCGGATGAAAGTGTAATGCTTATATCGGGCGGGTAAATCCGTTTGCCTTGATGCCCGCCGTTGAAATATGCGGTGCGCTGATTGCTTGTTAATAGAGTTTTAGCGCAGTCATCCATTGCGGAATTTTTATGTTGTTTCTTTTTGCTCTGCCAATCATCCCAGCTAGGGCTTTCTTGCTCAAACAATACTTTTGCAGGTGGTCTCCAGTCTCCAAAATGCCCGATAAGGAACACTCGGCGGCGGGATTGGGGCACTCCGAAAAATCTAGCGTCCAGCACTCGCCAAACGAACCCATACCCGCATTTAGAAATTTCCGTGAGGAATTGAAAGAAATCCCACCCACCGTGCTTGTCTCTTGCGCCTTGTCTCTTTCCAGCTGTAGAAAAGGATTGACAAGGAGTTCCGCCGATGAGGATGTCAAAGCGCCCTCTAAATCTTGTAAAGTCTGCATGTGTCAAATCTCCTATGTTCTCTACTTCGGGGTAGCAGCACTTTAAGAGCGTGTTGCAAAATGGGTCAACCTCCGAAAATGCAACCGCCTTAAAGCCTAGCGGCGACCATGCAACGCTCGCCGCTTCAACGCCTGAACAGATGCTAAGAAATGTCATTAGCTCTGGACTTTCTCACCTAAAAAGTCCTCAATGGTGACTAGCCGCTTAACATCTAAGCCGTCTAATGTTTTTGTATACTTGACGGGTTCTTTTACGGCTTTAACTGTTGCGGTTGCTTCATAGTCAAACGGGTCGTCCTTTTTTGCGGGCTTATACTTAATCGTCAAAGTTACAGCGCCGCCCTCGCATGTGTTGTTATCCATGCTTTCTGCAATCCACGAATTCTCCTTGACGAACTCGTCAAGCAAATCGGCATCCAAATCCAATTCCTCAAAAAGTTTCTCAATTCTGCTCATAGTTTCCTCCGTTGCCAAATGGCATATTTTATTAATTTACAATGAGTTCGATACACGGTTTACGGTTTACTTGCACTTTGACCGCCTTTAATTCCCATATCTGCGCGTCATCCACCCACAAAACGCCGTTTAATGCGTCCAATACCAGCTTAGTTAAATTGTCGATATCGGGCTTTTTGGTATGGGGTAAAGGGAAAGGGTGCGGAATATCTTTTAGCTTGAGGCGCGGCGGAAATACAAAAGCAATAGTTACCGATATTTCATCCGTCAACGGTTCGCCTTTGTATGCCGCTTTTACTAATGCGCGTATTTCCTCTTTTGCCTTGCGCGTCTTTGCGGGCGTATAGGCTATACCCCGCCGTGTGAAACGCGGCCGCCCTTGTGCAACGGGCATGATAGGGAGCTTAAACTTGAGGCTGGGCATCTGTCTTTTCCTCCCATGTTGCAAACTCGTTAATATCGCCAGAAAGGTAACACCCGCACCCGCGGCAGTAATAGTCCTCAAACTCATACGCGTCTTTAGGCTTTGGGGGAAGCGGTTCATATTCAATTAAACGAGCGTATATAACCTCTCCCCCGCAGTTCTTATGTTTCCACATTATCTAGCCCTCCATAAATCTATGTATACATTCCATAACTTCGTTGCCTCTAACCAATTGCGGAAGTTGTAAAGCAACGCGTCAAGCGGTTCAATTTCATCACGGCTGTATTCCTCTTGCCATATCACGCCGTTGCCCTTTTCGTCATTGCTCGCCACATAGATCATTTTATGCGCCTCTGGGACAAGCGTTAGATACATAACAGTTTGCGTGTTGCCGCGATACTTTCCCACATCGTATCTGCTTGTGTATTTGAGGTCGTAGACTATCCCCGCTTTCAGAACATCCACTATCCCATAGAGCAGGTAATCTCCATACTGCTTTGACAGCTTGACTTGATACTGCCCGCCTTGCAGATACGGCAAATGATTGACTGCCCATTCCTCAAACTCGTAGCCCTTTATCATGGACACTGTTTGCTCGATAGGTTTACGGTGTAAGACCTTGAGAAAGTCTTGCTCTAAAACATACTCTTTCTCAAGGTTGCGCCATGAGTTAAGCAGACTTGCTGTTATTAGGTATGACATACTTTTTCTCCTTAGCGTCATATACAATCCCTAGCTCTGTCAGCTTTTTGCGGGTAAGCTCCTTAATCTCCTTTTCGCTGGTAAGTGCATGTTTTATGTTTTTCATGGCTGCAAAAGCCTCGTTAAAGTTTTCACGAGTTATTGCATTGATGCACTCTTTCCCATACGCCATAGCGGTTTCGTATGCTTCCTTCTCGCCTGAATAGATTTCTATCTCCTTCTTGATATTGTCATTAACTAGATCGAAAAGACGTGTAAGCAGATCGTTTTTAGCTGTTTCTACCCACTGTCCGTTTTTGATGCAGCCCAATTGGGGTATTTCGATCCGTGCAGGGATGCCATGCGTGCACTTACCAAAGTGTCTTTCGGAGTTCTCCAAAGAGAGAATCCGTTTGTTGCCGGCAATCTCGATAAAACCGCCAATCTCCATAGATTGCCAGATGGTGTTTTTCGTCTGCCCTTCAACCATAATACGCAACACTGTATCTTCACCGACCTTTTCCTCTTTAGCATGGAAAATAATTACTAAGTGCTTGTGAAGATCATAAAAGATGTTTCGGCAAAATGATGCGAACTCCTGCCCTACCGCGCCGAAGCCTTGCAACGATAGATCGCCGTTAGATTTTGAGTTCTTTATATCGTTTCCTATTACGGAGATTTTCATGAGATTTAAGAGCTCGCCGCCTGTATCAATGACGATCGTTTCATAGTCGGAGAGATCGCCCTTCAAATCCTCTTTGATTTGTTTGTAACTCTCCATACGGATGCAGTCCGTTCTGTGCGATACATGCACACGCTGAACGCCTAGATCGCTGTCTATCAACAACGGCTTAGGAGCAGACAAGGCTAACGTGGTCTTGCCTATGCCAGGGTGTCCCGCGATTAAAACACGCAGTTTCTGATTGCTGCCCGCAATCTGTGAAGGTTTGGTAATCATAAATACACTCCCTATTTAATTTTGTTTTGTTGTTTCAAACTTTTGATCTCACGCTCTGCCAGCGCAGAATAGCGTTTTACCACATCAAGTTGATTGTGGTTTGCAGACTTGCGGACTCTCTCAACAGAATCCCGAATGAAATTAATCCTTGAATTAACTGATAAATGATTGTAAATCATATAACACACCTACCCCATTTTTATTGGATGTTTACATAGATAATCTCTGTAACAAAATATATATTATCGGATGTAATTATATTGAAAAATTAATTGAAAAACGCCTAAAGTAAAACTTGAAATTTTTTTTGGTTTGAGGGTGTTCGCATGAGGCGCTGCGTCAAAAAGCAAAATACTAAAAAGAATTGCTAGAAATTTGCTGGGAAAATTCTATTGATAATAGAAAAATTTAATAACTGCCGAAAAAAATCTTCAGTATATTCCAAAACTTTATAACAGTGTTATTCTTAAACAACTGATTTGCTTTAATATTATAACTCTATGATAGCTATGCTTTTATTTTATCCTTTACAAAAATAACGATTTATGCTAGATATTCCTATGTTAAACAAGCTGTCTGCCGTTATAAAGTATAACTTAGTGTTTTTAGCGTTTTTGGCTATATTTTCTCTTCTCTCTACCGCCTGTGCAGTTTCGAAGACAGATGCCATAGTGAACAACAAACCTGCATGGTTCTGGGAACCTAATGACGGAGAGTTGATTGGCGGCGTTGGAGATGCAGGAACTCATGTTGACGGGATAGCCGCTCAAAGACAACTTGCTGTATATAGAGCGATTGAGGACATTGCAAGGCAGAAAGGGGTTACAGTCAACAGCGTTCAGACTCTTCAGCAGTATTCCACAGAAACTTCTTCGTCATCATCCCTTGAGCTATACAGCGTTCAAACTGTCTCGGGCGCAACTGTCACCGCACGAGTTCGGGAATTTTGGATAGACCCTCAAACCAAGCGGTTGTTGGTTTGGGTTACTGAAGTTAAATAATTTATGGAGTTTTTATCATGAAAAAGTTTATAGTCCTGCTATTGCTTATTGTTGTAACATTTATAACAGCGTGCACAGTTGTTGTTAAAACCCCAGCAGAGAATTCAAGATCGATTGAGCGCAGCAATGAGGCTATGAGAGAGCTTGATTCCAATACCAAGTAGCATAGTTTTATGGTGTTGCAATGAAACATCTCCTTTTACTCTTAACTATTCTTGCTCTCATCTCGGCTTGCGGCGGCAAAACTGTAAATAATAATGCCCTCTCTAAGCAGGAGAGAGCATCCGCGGCTCAAGCTCAAAGAGACCTAGCGATGCAAGAGCTTGATGAAGGAGAAACTCCCTATGTTGCTAAAACAAAACTTACCCCAGCCCAACAGAGAGCCCTTGAAGCTCATAGAGAGCTTGAGTGTTCTCTAAAAGGCGGCTGCCCTACCCCCAAAACTCCTGAAGAAACTCCTCCAACCGATGCCGCAGTAATACCTCAAATCCCTGAAAAGCAGAGGCCGGATATTACTCCAACGAGCGCCGAAAGGCCGGGCAAAATACCAAAATACCCCTTTCTAAACGGTTTTCCTATATGGTTTTCCAACCCTATTTATGATGGATATTTCGGCGGCGTTGGGGTGGCAAAGCCTCAAAAGTCTGGGGGGCTGCCAGTACAGAGAAAGGTTGCAATCGCACTTGCACAAGCCGATTTAGCAAGAAATATCGAAACTGTTGTAAATAACGAATACATAAGCGAGCGCATCTCTGTTGATAAACAGAGCGAGAGCTATTATGTAGAGAAATTTTCCACAATGAGCAGGCAGGAGACCGAACAGCTCTTAAAAAACCCAACAGTTATAGATGAATGGTTAAATGAAGAAACAGGAGAGTTTTTTGTCTGGGTAGCCGTTAAGCACTGATCCCTCTCTTTCTTGAAACTGGTAAGTTGTAAAAAATGATGTCCTTTCCCGCATGTATCAACCGATTTGAGTTATTCGGA
>JAISNW010000064.1 GCA_031276055.1 Deferribacteraceae bacterium
AGATAGATATTCAAAAATACAGCGATGCCGCACTGAAAGCCAACAGCGGGGAAGTTACTAACTTTACGGCAGAAATTACCGCTAAAGATGGAATAAAAAGTCTGGTCAACTGGAATGTAAGCGTCATGAACAACCGCATAGACCGCCTTCTCTGGATGGGTATAGATATTACCGAGCAGCAAGAGGTGAAGGAAAAGCTGCGGGTAAATGAAAGCATGATGGAATTTCTTACAAATAACATTCAAGACGCCATATTTATCAGCGATGACAATAGACAGGTTATTTCATGGAATACATCCGCCGAGCTCATGTTCGGCTACAAACTAGAAGAGATACTGCTTGAATCGGTAGTGCCTAAATTGATCTCTAAAGAGTATGAAAATCAACTTTTTAAGAGCGGACATCCCTCTAAACAGGGCAATACCCTTGAAGTTGAGTGCATACGCAAAAATGGAGAGCTTTTTATGGCGGAAGCTGCACTATCGCATATCCTTCAAGAGGGGCGCTGGAACACTATGTTTGCAGTGCGGGATATATCCACAAGGATAAAGAGGGAGCAAGACCTTAAAAATGCTCTGGAAACCGCCAAATCCGCCGAAAAAGCAAAGTCAGAATTTTTGGCTAATATGAGCCATGAGATACGCACCCCCCTTAACGGCATCATAGGTTTTCTTGATCTCTTAAAACAGACAGAGATGGACAGCACTCAGATCGAGTACTTAAAGATAATTAATTCAAGCGCCGACTCCCTCCTCTCCATTATCAACGAGATACTTGACTACTCTAAACTTGAAAGCGGAAAGATGCAGATTGAAAGCGTTGAATTTAATATTTACGAAGAGTTGGAGAGCATATCTGAGCTTTATACAGCAAGAGCAGCAGAAAAAGATATTGCTATGCACCTATATATTGATACAGAGATACCGTCTTATGTTATAGGCGATCCTCTTAGGATTAGGCAGATAGTCTCCAACCTTTTGAGCAATGCGATTAAATTTACCCACAACGGCGGGGTGGTAACGTTAGAGGCTAAGTTAAAAGACGTTTCAGACAGCGAATATCTCACCACTATAAGCGTAACAGATACCGGTATTGGAATAAGTGAAGAGAAACAGCAGGGGATATTTGAGGCATTCTCTCAAGCGGACAGCTCTGTTACCCGTAAATACGGCGGGACAGGGCTTGGTTTAGCAATATCCTCTAGGTTTGCACAGTTAATGGATTCACAGCTTCAATTATCCAGCAAAGAGGGGGAAGGCAGCACCTTCTGGTTTGATGTGCGCTTTGCTGTGCTTAGGGATTCATCTTATAAAAACACATTTATGGGGCTTATTGTAGGTATTTTGAAAAATGATGAATTCAATTATGACGAAAATTTAATAAAGCGCTACTTAAAATATCTTGGATGCGAGCTAAAGATTATCCCTATTGCAGAGGCGATAAATATATTGGGTTCAGGCGAAGTATTCCATATTATTGTAGCGGATTGTAAAAAGATTCCGGAAAAAATGTTGAAAGAGATAACAGAAGTTATTTTAGGTTCTTGCCGCCTGATTATCTTTAGAGAACCCGATCTGCCGATGCCGAGCGGTCTAAGAGAAGAAACTGTGATCCCGGCGGTTAAACCTATCCATATAACAAAGCTAATAAACCTCTTTGATACTATAATGACAGGTAAAGACGGAAAGAAGAAAGATATAACAGAAGATATTAAATTTTCAGGGCGTCTCCTTGTTGCAGAAGATAATCCTGTCAATCAACAGCTGATAAAGATAATTCTTCTAAAGCTCGGTTTTACCGTAGATATAGTGTCAGATGGGCAAGAAGCCTATAATAAAGTCATCGCTGAAAAATATGATCTAATATTTATGGATTTTCATATGCCTGTAATGGACGGTGTAACAGCCACCAAAAAGATAATAGCTTGGGAAAAAGAGCAGGCTCTGCCTCACACCCCTATTATTGCACTGACGGCGAATGTGGTGGAAGAAAGCCGCTCCAATTACAAAGAAGCAGGGATGGATGGATTCTTAGCAAAACCGATAGTTTTAGTTGATCTAATAATTTTGCTTAGGGAGTTTATAAAAGAACCCCCTAAGCTGCCATCGCAGCTGCTCTCTCCTATTGAGGAGTTAGCGGCTAAAATGAATGTAGAAGATACAGCCTTCATCAAACTTCTTGTGGAAGAGTTTGTGAGTGTTGTTTCTGAGAAGATCCTTGAGATGCAAACCAACCTGCTCAGCGGAGATTTTGCCGCCCCCCTCTCCCACAGTGAAGTTTTAAGGGGGGTGGCTTTGAACTTGCATTATGAAGAGATCGATAGTATCTTGAGTCAGTTTGAAAACCACTGCCGCAATAAAGATCGCAGACTTGCGGAAATGCAATTGGAGCTCCTTGCAAAAGAGATATACAATATTAGAACCGTTTATCTTAACTGAACTAGGATTATAAGGGGAATTCATAATGGTTGACAATTTAACAGTTGTTTCAGTTGATGATAACGCGGTAAACCTCTTGCTCATAGAAGCCTTAACTAAAAATATTGGGCTGGATGTGAAAAGTTTCCTCTCTGCTAAAGAAGCCTTAAAATATCTAGAAACCGGCAGATGCGATATTATCCTCACCGACTATATGATGCCCGACATGCACGGTTTAGACTTCTTAAAACAGGTAAGAACTAAATTCAGCGACCTGCCTATGGTTATGATCACCGCCGTTACAGATGACAACCAGTTGAAGATAGATGCTTTGGAGAGCGGTGCAACTGAATTTCTAAACAAGCCGCTTAATCCTGTGGAGTTTAAGGCTCGCCTTATTAACCTAGCAAATTTAAGACGTTCTCAACTTCTCCTGCAAGATAGGGCGCTTTTACTAGAAGAAGAGGTGCGCAAAGCCACTAAACTTATAACAGAGCGGGAGCATGAAGGGCTTTTCGTTATTGGACGCGCTTCTGATTATAAAGACCCCGAAACAG
>JAISNW010000068.1 GCA_031276055.1 Deferribacteraceae bacterium
GTGGAGGTTACAGGAAATGATGAACTAACCCAGCTCTCCCGCTCCTTCAACGATATGGCGGCAAAACTTAGGGAGAGAACCTATGAGTTAAATAGAAAGAATAAAGAGATTGCCCTTGCTTTTGAGCAGATATCAAAGGATAAACGGAATATTGATACTATCTATCAGAATGTTGACTCTGGGATCGTTTTATACGATAGGTTCTTAAATATTCTAAATGCAAATAATCTTGCCAACGCCGTTTTAGAAAAGATGGATGCAGATGCGCTCGGTCTAACCGAATTTATAGCAGACAGCGTTGATGTGCACTATTATCAGTTTGATCTCAATATAGATGGGGAGGAGAAGATATATACCGCGCATCTGAACAAGATATTTAATGAAGTTGGAGCGCTGGAAAATGTTCTCCTTGTCATAGACGAGATAACCCATATAATCAACTTTCAACGGATTAACCTATGGAAAGAGGTGGCAACCCGTATAGCCCATGAGATTAAAAACCCGTTGACCCCTATAAAGCTGACTGCCGAGAGAGTCCGCAAACGCTCCCACGAGATCGCCTCAATCCCCACACGCCAACTGGTGGATAAGAGTATGCAGACTATAATAACCGAAACAGAAGAGCTATTAACTCTTGTAGAAGAGTTTAATATATACGCCCGCCCGCTCTCAACCGAAAAAGAAGAGATTAATCTTAAAAAGCTGCTTACACAGGTGGCGGATCTGCAATCCAGCCCCGATAAATTAATAAATATAGACGCCGCCGGCGATCTAGTTATTAGAGGAAATCCCAATCAGTTAAAACGAGCCTTTGTAAACCTTATTCAGAACGCATTATACGCCATAGGGGAAAAAGATGGTATTCTTCAGGTGCGGGCGCACTTATTGCCCGAAGATGAAAGCAAGGCGGTTGTCGCCTTTCGCGATAACGGCGAAGGGATTAGAGAGGAGGATATAAGCCGAATCTTTGTTCCCTATTTTAGTCAGAAACCCGAAGGAACAGGATTAGGGCTTGCCATTGTAAAAAAGATAGTGGAAGAACACGGCGGAAAGATAACTGTAGAGAGCAAAGTTGGAGAGTTTACAGAATTTAAGTTGATCTTGCCCAAGTGATAGAACGATTTTTTTGGACAATTTTTCTTGAATGGGTTATTTTAGCAGACAATGAAACGTTTAATTATTCAAACAGGAGCGCCTGTTGGCCTTACGAGCTATAATACCTTTTGGGAGATGTTTTTTGACGAAGGCGGCTGCTCCGATGAAGACACTGTTGTAGTTGATGTTTCTAAGGGTGAACGCCTTCTTCCCCCTTCAGCCTACAGCTCTGCAATCATCACTGGTTCTCCAGCTATGATAACTGATAAACACGAGTGGAGCGAGCGCAGCGCCTGCTGGGTGGTTGATGCTGTAAAGCAGAGGCTGCCTCTCTTCGGCGTATGCTATGGACACCAGCTGATAAGTTACGCTTTAGGAGGCTCTGTAATCTATCTTGAAGGCGGGGTGGAGTTAGGCAGCTTAGATATATATCTCAATGGGAGAGAACACCCTTTTTTAGAGGGTCTGCCCGCAGTTTTTAAGGCTAACCTTGTGCACTCGCAGAGCGTCTCCGCCCTCCCTCGAGGTGCAATATCCGCTGCATACTCTAAGCGCGATCCTAATCAGATAATTATATACAACGATACAACTTTCAGCGTGCAATTCCACCCTGAATACTCAAAAGCTGTTATGCAAGATTATATAGAGCTTTACAAGAGGCAAGAGCCTCGCAATGCAGATGTTTACAGTAAACTCGCTGCAGATGACACGCCGATAAGCCTAACTTTGCTGCGAAAGTTTATCCTAGAAAATTCCCCTTGAATAAAATAATTGTTTCTCTTTCCCTGTAAAACATGTTAATCTCACACTATGCAAGATGATAGCATTATCCTTGAGATAGAAGAGCTTACGAAAACGTTTTATGCCCTTGTCGCAGTTGATAAAGTTTCCTTTCAAGTCCGCCGCGGCCAGATTTTAGGGATAATAGGTCCTAACGGCAGCGGCAAAACCACCCTCTTCAACTGCATCACTGGCGTCTATAAACCTGATGCAGGACGTATTATCTATGAAGGGGAGAATCTTGCGGGGTTGTCTGTTTATAATATTGCAAAGAGGGGGATTCGCCGAACCTTTCAAACCATACGCCTATTTAAGGATATGAGTGTGGCTGAAAATATCTACTCAGGCTATTACACCCATGCTAAGCAGAATACATTCCACGCCCTCACGCACCTAGGCCGTTATAAGCAAGATGAATATGAAGTTTGGGCTAAGGTGAAAGAGGCGGCGGAATTTTTTGAAATTTCAAAATATCTCAGGCATAAAGCGATGGACCTCCCTTACGGCGTTCAACGGAAGGTAGAGGTGGCAAGGGCGTTTATATCAGAGCCTAAGATAATAATCCTTGACGAGCCCGCCGCCGGTATGAACGATACAGAGAAGGCGGGGCTAACCTCTATGATCTCTAAGATATCCGCCCGCGGGGTAACGGTGCTTATGATAGAGCATGATATGAATGTTCTTATGAACCTTTCTGAACGGGTGATAGTGTTAAACAACGGAGGGCTTGTAACTTGCGGGCTGCCGCAGGAGGTGCAGAGCAATCCGGAGGTTATAAAAGCGTATATGGGAGCAGATGAAGGTGAATTTTGAGATAAAAGATCTATTTGTTGCTTACGGCGGGATTCACGCCCTCTCTGGAGTCAGCTTAAAGGTGCAGGAAGGGGAGATCGTCTGCCTTATAGGCGCTAATGGGGCGGGAAAGAGCACCCTGCTGCGCACAATATCGGGGCTTATTAAACCTGTAAAAGGGAGCATAATATTTAACAATAACGAGATCGCGGGCGTTGCCCCTCATAAGATAGTCGAGCTCGGCATCTCCCACTCTCCGGAAGGTAGACGGGTCTTCGCCGCCCTAACGGTAGAAGAAAATCTCCTTATGGGTTCCTATGTTCTTAAAAAACCCGATAAGGCGACTATGGACTTTGTTTTAGAAACTTTCCCCATCCTAAAAGAACGGCTGCGCCAATATGCGGGCACCCTTTCAGGCGGAGAGCAGCAGATGCTCGCTATCGGGCGTTCCTTGATGGCAGAGCCTAAACTCCTGCTCTTAGACGAACCGTCTTTAGGGCTTGCGCCTATTATCACTAAAGAGCTGTTCACCCTGATTAAGAAGATCAATCTAGCGCGCAAATTATCTATACTTATAGTGGAATTCCACTATAAGTATAGATAA
>JAISNW010000087.1 GCA_031276055.1 Deferribacteraceae bacterium
CCCACTGTTTCAGCTTAAAACGGTTGAAAATAACAACTGCCGAGCTTCCCAACGCCTCGCCTACCCTCCGTCCGAAGAATATAAAAGATAGGTGGAATATGCTGTACACAATAGGGTAAATAAGCGCCCAATAGGGTGAAACATGCGCATATAAAAAAAATGCCAAGAGAAATAAAAATGGGCGCAGTCCGTGCCAGAAAAAGCTGTCGCCTAAGCCTGCACAAGCTGAGGCGTAAGAGTTTTTAATAGCGAAAGCGGAATTGCGCTGCTGGCAGAGGGCTTTAACAAATATTCCCAGCACCAATGTAATAAAAGATGGGTTAGTATTAAAATACCCCCTCAGATCAGCCGCTTCTTTGCGTGTAAGTTCTATCCCCCTCTTTCTAAGCAGAGGGCGGGCAAGCCATGCAAAACCTGTGCCCTGCATATTGTTCACATTGGAGTTGCCTTGATAAAAGAGGCACTTAATATAAAAGAGGAGCTTTTCTACAAGAGAACCCATGAAACCACCCCGCCTATAATGAAAAGGGTAAACTTCTCCCAAGCGGCTACATTAAAAAATGCCATAAAATACCCGCATATCGATGCTAGAAAAGCTACCAGCACAAAATTCGGGAGAGGCGGGAAGAATGTATGGCAGAGGATATAGAAAAAGCAGCAGATCAGCGCGCCTAAACCGTAAAAGAGTGCGCCGCGCATAAAGGAGAACGCTTGCCCTATTAGGATGAGAAACCCCTCCCTTTCAGGATATTTTTTCTGAAATATGGCGTTCAACCACCTTAAAAGATAGGTGGAGTAGGTAACAGGAAACATAATTATAAAGGCGGCGATAATAGCGCATAGAGCGTGAGTCAAGCTAAACGTAGGGGCTTGCACCGCTATGATTGAGTAAGCAAACGCTCCAAATGTATCGTCAGATGGGATTCGGGTGCCCACAGGGAGATCCATAAGCCCTATAAGCTCAAAGAAAACCCCGCCTAATAAACACCACTCCAGATTTCCGCCTACTAAACCAACTATAGCCGATACAGCAAGAGGGCGCGAGATAGCAAAGTTAAAGGCGGTGGTTCTATCCATAGCGAAACAACCCGCTAAAATACCGTATAGCGGGCTCATCAGGGGAGTTTCCCCAATATATTGGCATCCCTATCCCAAGGGAGTTTTTTTACGTGGACTTCCCAGCGGTTAGCGAGCTCTTGAAGGTATTTTATCTCATCAGGTTCAAGAAAGACTGTATCAGTCAGGGAGATAGAGTGCTCCCTAGAGGCTACACAGCCGATATTAACATAGGTATTGTTATTAATTAGCGAGTCGCAAAGCATTAAGTCAAAGATAGATTCAAAGAGAACCAGTATCTGCTTGCGTTTGCTGAAAGCATCCCAATCACTTTTCAGCTCATCTAAAGATAGAAAGTTCAGAGTGGTTTTAGGCGGCACTACACTCTGCAAGATCATCTGCTGCACAGCGTTATTGCGCACGCTGTTATTAGCGATTAACACCTGCGGAATATGGAAATTTTTTATCCACCCTTCAATCACCTGTCCGTGTATAAGCCGATCGTCAACACGGAATATAACCATCTTCATAACATTTATCTTCTCATAAGTTCTCCCGCCACCTTTATACTATTTATTCCAGCTTCACGGCAGGAGGCAGAGAGGGTGGCGAGGTCTTCGCCTGCCAGCCGCCCTGAAAATGCTTTAAGCAGCATCGGCATATTAACGCCTGATATAATCTCTATATTAGGGCGGCCCGCATAGGAAAATGCAACATTGGAAGGGCTGCCGCCAAACATATCGGTTAAAATCACCACACCGCCGTTCGCCTTTTTAATGACGGCGTCAAGCTCCTCCACAACCTCAGAGAGCTGCTTACCGGGAAGAACAGAAAGGCAGTGTACATTCCCCTGTTTTCCAAGTATCATCTCTGAAGATTGAAAGAGCTCTTCACCGAAAAGCCCATGGGTGATTATTACAATTTCTAGCATAATAAAGCGCCTCTCAAAAAATATATATGTATTTTATCATGAGAAAATAATAGCAATATCCCGCCTAGATCGCAATAAATTTGTTCTTAGAGCAGGTTTTATCTGGAATCTGAGAAGACATCCGTTAAATAGAAAAAATCTTATCCTCTATACCGCGGGTGAGTTCGCTGAAGAAAAGTTTTTTTTCCGTTTCATACCTAGAAGAAAAGTGTGTGAAACGGACATAGCGCGATGCCGATTCTAAAAAGATCTTCTTTGATAAGTTTATACTAAGATGGTTTTTCTGGGAGGCGTGCAGAGCATCCGTCTCGGTAAACATCGCCTCTATAATAAGCAGATCGCTCTGTTTAGCAAAGGCAATGGCTCTTTCCACATTTTCCGCTGTAGGCGAGCAGTCTGTGATATACGTGATAGAGCCTACGGGTTGGGCTTGTAAAAGCTCCTCTGAGAATTCGCCTGCCTTCTTTGCAACTTCGCCTGTCAGTGTGGAGGCTGTAATCAGCTTATCATTAGCGCCTTGCAGGGCGGCGTTTTTAAGCTCTTTTATCCAAGGACCGCTTTTATAGCCTAAAACAGCGAGTTTATCAGTATCAACGCTTAAACGAAGCGGTTCGGTGATCCTATAGCCTAGCGATATAGTGCTGTGGTCGAAAAATTCATAATCTAAAGAGAACCCTTCACCTATATCCACCCGTTCAAGCTCCGATAAGGTAGGTTCAAAGGCATCCGCCGCCCTAAATTCACCGCAGGATATCCGCCCATTTTTATCAAGCTCATAGACCGTCAGAACAAAGTTATAGTTTTCCGTTAGATTCCATGTATATGCTGCAAACTTCCCCCAAACATTTCTGATTATCCCTTGAGGTCCATATAGGTTTATGTGTTGGTCCCCTGCGTGGCATGAGCGCAAGATGCGGTCAAAGCCGAAAAAGTGATCCATATGCGTGTGGGAGATGAATACATCCCCTAGACTTAACAGCTCAATATGCCTTAGGCTGCTAAGCCTTCCGCAATCTAAGAGGAACGATCTTTTGCGGAAAGGGGTTCTTATAAAGAAGACCGAGTCGTCAAAGGGGGAATTTACCTGCCGTATTTCAAAGTTCAGTTTCAACGTTTATATCCAATAGTTTGATAAGCCCGTCGATAACAGCCTGCATAGGATCATCGCAATGGCTTGTATCAACCTCAAAATCTGCGGGAATCTCTTTTGAGAGGGGATAAAGATCATCAAAGTGCATAAGCCTCCCATCAGAAAGCCCTCCTGTGCGGGAGGCGAGCCTCTCTCTTATAACTTGCTCATCGGCTGTAAATTTGATATATATCGGTGCGCATCCTATCTGGGATACAAAACTTTCAAGGTGCTTTTTTTGCAAAAAAGACGCATCAACCGCCGATATCCGCCCTGCTTTGAGAGAGCTTTTCGTCAGCGAACCTAGAGTTTTATATACCTCTAACGAGCGCTCTTCATTGTAAATCCCTTCCCCTGTTGGAACAATATAGGAACTTTCCTCATTGCTGACGGATGCTTTTCTTACCCTATCAGAAGAGGAGTAAAGAGCGCGGAAACGTTCAGAAAATTTAACCGCCCAAGTAGTTTTGCCTGCTCCTATCATTCCGCAGAAAGCTATGCTATAAATTTTGAGCATAGCTATAGAGTAGATAAAAGCCATATCTATTAAAGTGTTGTATTCAGCCCGCTTGTCTCTTTTTAAGGTTTCGTCATCGGTGTTCATATAGGTTATCATGGCGACCTTTGCCCGCACCATCGCCCTGTAGCACCGATAAAAGTTTAAGATAGCGTAGCTTTCTTCCGAAGAAATTTTAAGATAGTCAAAAAAACCTAGCATCAGTTCATCTGCCTTAACGGTGTTTTTATATGATTGATCTATCTCCATTGTGAGAAAACCGATCTCGCTTAAAACGTCATTTGTTCGAAAACGTCTGTTGAACTCGATGCAGTCAATCATAGATAGTTCGTTAATGGATGCTCCGCCGTCTATGAAAACATGCTCCAGCCTGAGATCGCCATGCCCGTTTTTAACAAAGCCCGCCTTATG
>JAISNW010000229.1 GCA_031276055.1 Deferribacteraceae bacterium
TTAACTTTTGCATCTCACCCTTTATTGACGGATATTCCAACGCGGGCACTTCTGCAGCTTCTCTCTTATCGGAATTGTCCAATTTCACAACAGGAATCTCCTGAGCCGGCTTTTCACCATTTTGCGCGCTCGTTTGCTCTAACGAGGTTATACTTTCTCTCTCATCACTTTCCAGCATCTTCTCCTCCATTGTTATAAATATCGCTTGAATCATCGCTCTGCCTCTCAAGGAAGCTCTTTGGGAAGGCTATAACTTCCCTCATGGCTGCAACTCTTTCGAGGGCGTTTATCCGTTCTGCACGTTTTGCTCCGCCGTTAAAAGCTATCCGTTCATAGTAAGCTATGCACTGCTCCACCCGTGCGCAAAGGGCCTTCCACCCGCTATGGCATATGAGCTTCTCATACTTAGCTTCTTCTTGTTTTTCCGCACTTCGCCTACTCTCAATAGATTGCTCGTCTTTGTTTAAGTATTGGTTTAACATAACACCCTTTTACCCTTTTAGAAAAGGGAGAAACTGTTCAGAGATGTTTAAGCCGCCTTCGGCGTTAAGAGTAGAATTGTAAGATTTTTCAGCGTTCCAACGCTGCCTGCGCAACTGTCTTATTCCATCTATAGAACCCGCAGCGGCAAATCGGCTTGCCTCTCTAGGATTTACAAGATACTCTTGCTCCACTGTTTTGCGAATATCCTTTGGAAGCCTCTTTATCCATTTAGGAATCTTAAAATTTGTTCTGTCGACCATTGTTATACCCTCTACATGTAATATTTTCATATTACATGTAATTAATATGCAAGTCAACATTTTTATTTTTAAATTTGTGAAAAGGCGGATTACTCTCTATTTCAGAGCTTCAAGTGGAAATATTTCTCTCCCCGCCTTATAAGCGGGGAAAGAGATTAGCCAAAAATTATAGTGCAGTCTCTTTCAGTTTTGCAAGGGCTTCTTCTGATATTATAACAGTATCCATAGCTTTTGTATTCAGATCTTCATCAGTTTCAGCTTTCTGTCTGCTCTCCCCTCTGATAATGCGGGAGAGATCATTTATATTTCTATCCGACCGAGAAGAAGAGGCAGAGTATGCTGCATACATATTATTTACAAGTAGAGAGTTGTTCATTTTTTCCTCCATATCAAGCTACTAAGATTGTTAGCAAATCTTATGCCAAATATGGGCGAAGTAGGCGCTAAGGCAGTTATAGGCTCTCAACCCCGCGATAGATCATAACAATAGCAAGCAGCATCAGAAAGATGATGAACGCCTGATAGATTCTAGCGCTCTTCGCTTTCTGGAAAAAATAGGCGGTGATGACAGAGCTTATAAAAGTTGTTGGAACTATTGAGGCGGCTACAAATGGATTGATTTGGGAGTTCATATAAAAGACTATAGCGCCGCTTACAGCGGTAAAACCCATCATGAAACCGCTTGTGGGGATTGCCGCCTTTATAGGAACGCCTGCAATAAGGTTCATCGCGGGTATAACTATTACCGCGCCGCCCACCCCCACCAATCCTGATAGAAAACCTGCTAAGCAGGCTAAGCCCATAAGCAATGGGAGTCTCTGAGGGGTATAGCGGACTTCCTGCCCTGTTGTGCGTTCATAATAAGCGCCGTTTAATGGATCGCCATCGCGCACCAGCGCCTTTATATTAAATATCTCTTTGAGTTTATCCCCTTTCGCCATAAGATCGGCGGTTATCATCTGGGCAGTTCCTAAAGCGATGAATATAACCCCAGCGGGAAGGCGCAGACTGAAGTTGCTCCCCCCTACCGCCCCGAGCGCGCTGAAAAGACCGAGTGCAAGCGCTAGGTTTAGATTTGCATACCCCCCCAAAAGATACCTTCCTGAGGCGGCGATGCTGTTTGCTACAACAATGGCAAGGGAAGTGCCTATTGCAGTGTGTATTGGAAGGTGGAATACGATAGAGAGGATAGGCACAACTATAACCCCCCCGCCTATTCCGAGAAAAGCGCCCATAAAGCCCACGCCTAAACCTGTCAACAGCAGAAGCGGGAGCATCTCAAACATAGCAGAACACCTTTAAGAACACCTTTAATTTGCCGCTTTTGAGGCTTTATACAGTTTATACTGCACGGCGTCAACCAGCGCCTGATAGCTGGCATCGATTATATTATGGGCAACTCCAACTGTGCTCCAACGGCACTTTTCGTCAGCGGATTCCATTAACACCCGTGTTAATGCGCCCGTTCCTCTATTGCCGTTTAATATTCGCACCTTAAAATCCACCAGCTTCATATCTGATAAAGATGGATAAAACTTAACAAGAGCTTTGCGGACAGCGTTGTCAAGGGCGTTGACAGGACCGTTCCCGTCTGCTGCGGTGTGCTCTGCCACCTCGTTCACCACAAGCATAACTGTTGCTTCTGAGAGCGGGTTATCCCACTGGCTGCGTTTATCGTCAATAACACGGTAGCCCACCAGATCAAAGAATTTTGGGAGCAACCCCATAGCTTTTAGAACCACAAGTTCAAAGCTCGCTTCCGCACCCTCATATTCATAGCCGATATTTTCCATATTTTTCAACTTCTCTAAAACTTCCCCCGCCTGCGCCTTATCTATATCAAGCCCTAACGTTGCGGCTTTATATAAGAGATTGCTCCTGCCTGATAGATCAGATACAAGCACCCGCCTCGTATTGCCGACTATTTCAGGTTCTATATGTTCATATGTCGCCCTATTTTTAACTACCGCTGAAACATGAACCCCCGCTTTGTGGGCAAAGGCGGAACGTCCTACGTAAGGGTCTCTGATAACAGGGGTGAGGTTGCCTAACTCATTTACAAACATAGAGAGCGATTTTAGCTCTTTAATCTTCTCCCCCACACAATCATACCCATATTTTAGCTGAAGATTCGGGATTAGGGTGCAAAGGTTTGCATTCCCGCAACGTTCCCCTAGACCGTTGATTGTGCCTTGAAGGTGCGTTGCGCCGTTTTCTACGGCGCATATTGAGTTAGCGGCGGCTAAACCGCAATCGTTATGACAGTGAATTCCGATAACCGCTTGAGGCAGCTGCTTTTTTACCTCTCTAACTGCGTGGGAGAGTTTATCCATCATAACGCCTCCGTTGGTTTCACACAGCACAAGAGCATCTGCGCCCGCGCTGTATGCACTTTGCAGCGCCTTTAGAGCGTATTCGGGATCTTCAGCAAAACCGTCAAAAAAGTGCTCCGCATCAAAGAAGAGTTTATCGGCATACTTTTTTAGATAGCCCACTGTATCATAGATGAGCTCTAAATTTTCTTCAGGGGTAATATTGAGTGCATGTTGAACATGCAGAAGGGATGTTTTCCCAAAGATTGTATATACAGCTGTTTCAGCTTTTAAGAGGGCTTGAATATTTTTATCTTTCTCACAGGCGGTTTTAGCCTTGCGGGTGCTGGAAAAGGCAGATATCTTATCTTTAGGCAGCTGTGAGCTTTTAAGGCGGTCAAAAAACTCAACATCCCGCGGATTAGAGCCAGGCCACCCCCCCTCCACACAATCTATCCCAAATTCAAGCAGCCGTCTTGCAATCCGCAATTTGTCGTGGACGGTAAAGTTTACCTCTTCAGATTGCGTGCCGTCTCTAAGGGTGGTGTCATATAAAAATATCTTTTTGGACAAAAAAACCTCCCGCTGCCGCTTAATTTTTGCATTTTAAGAGATAAAAAGATATATATCAACTCAATTTATCTTATTATATTTCATTGAGGCAGACAATATGGATTTTATGAGAGTTGCAATAGATGAGGCGAAGAAGGCTTTTGCAGAGGGGGAAGTCCCTGTAGGTGCAGTCATTACGCGAGAGGGGAGGCTTTTAGCGGCGGCTCATAATATGCGCCTAAGCCGCAAAACAGCCACCGCCCACGCCGAGATTATAGCTATAGATAGAGCGTGCGCCATCTTAGAGGATTGGCGGCTTGACGGCTGCGATATATATATTACTGTTGAACCGTGTTTTATGTGCGCGGGCGCTATCCTCTCTGCTAGAATAAAGCGGGTTTATTTTGGAGCGTTAGAGCCGAAATTCGGGGCTCTTGTGAGCAACGCCGATATATTCTCTATCCCAACCCTTAACCACCATCCCGAGGTGGAGAGAGGTTTTTATGAGCTTGAAATCGCTCAACTGATGAGAGAGTTTTTTCAAGCCCGCCGACATTAAATAATAGCTCTAATATGCGGATAGCCCCTATTTATAGCAATCTTGAGCAAAAATTGTTAAATTGTATTTTTACTGTTGACTGAATTAGGGATAGATTTTATACTCACTATCAAGGAAGAATCATGCGAATTAGCCAGATAGAAAAACGCGACGGTACTGTTGCGCCTTTTGATCGAATGAAGATATATAATGCGGTCTTAAAGGCTTTCACCGCCTGCGATCGCAAAGATAATGCCAGAATAGACCGCTCAGAAGATGTCGAAGCTGTTGTGAGGGGGGTTGAAAGCCGCCTCTTTGAATGGTCGCCTGAATTTACCCTTTCAGTTGAAGATATTCAGAATATAGTTGAAGAGGTGCTCACAAAGCACAATTATGATGTAGGCAAAGCCTATATCCTATACCGCAAAAAGCGTGAGAATGTTCGAAAACGCAGCGAAGTTCTTATGCACATCTACAAAGACCTGCTGGAAAAAGACGCCAGGGATAACGAGATAAAGCGGGAGAATGCCAATATTGACGGCAATACCGCTATGGGCACGATGCTGAAGTTCGGTTCAGAGGGTTCTAAGCTCTACTATGAAACTGATGTTATAGCTCAAGAATTTGCAGCTGCGCACCGCAGCGGCGATATTCATATCCACGATGAAGATTTTTACGCCCTCACCCTTACCTGCTGCCAGATAGACCTAGTCAAGCTATTAGAGGGCGGCTTTTCTACAGGCTATGGGCATATTAGAGAACCTAACGATATTAGAACCTATGCCGCCTTAGCCTGCATTGCAATTCAAGCCAATCAGAACGATCAGCACGGCGGGCAGTCTGTGCCGAATTTTGATTACGCCATGAGCAGAGGGATCGTCAAAACCTTTATTAAAGAAGTTGCACGCTGCCTTGATCTTCTTGATTACAGTGAAGATTTTATCTTGCAAGTTGAGGCGGGGTTGAAAGATATATATAACTCTCGCGGCAGTCTGATAGATTTCACCGAAGATATTACCCACCTGCTTGAGAATACCGCAGAGCGCTTTAATATCCCCTCTAATGAGGGCGGGTGGGGCATTATAATCAAAAAGGCGCGTAAATATACAGAGAAAGCGGCTTTTCAAGCGATGGAAGCTCTAATCCACAACCTAAATACTATGCACTCTAGGGCGGGGGCGCAGATCCCGTTTTCTTCGCTTAATTACGGCACAGATACCACAAGCGAGGGGCGCCTTGCAATTAAAGCCATCCTAGAAGCCACATATAGAGGGTTGGGCGGCGGGGAGACTCCTATATTCCCTATACAGATATTCAAGGTGAAAGACGGCGTCTCTGGGGAGCCTGGGGATATTAATTACGATCTGTTTGAGATGGCTTGCATGGTCTCTGCAAAACGTCTCTTCCCTAACTTCGCCTTTTTAGATGCGCCGTTCAACCTTGAATATTATAGAACAGGGAGACCCGAAACAGAGGCGGCGTATATGGGCTGCCGCACCCGAGTGCTTGCCAATAATTACGATGCTGCAAGCGCAATAACCTATGGGCGCGGGAATCTCTCCTTTACATCAATAAATCTGCCTAGGATTGGCATTAAAACCGCTAGGGGCGAGACAGCTTTTTGGGAAGAGCTGGATAGGCTTATCGAGCTTGCTTGCCGTCAACTTTTAGAGCGCTTTGAAATTCAAGCCCGCAGGAAGGCAAAAAATTTCCCTTTCCTTATGGGGCAAAGGATATGGCACGGCTCTGATAAACTTAACGCAGAAGACGAGGTGCGCGAGGTTATAAAGCATGGAACTTTAACGCTCGGCTTTATTGGGCTTGCGGAGTGCCTAACCGCCCTTACAGGCTGCCATCACGGCGAAGACAGCAAATCTTGGGAGCTTGGATATGAGATAGTCTCCTACATGCGTTCTGCTATGGATAAAGCGGCGCGTGATACTGGGCTTAACTTCTCCCTCCTAGCAACCCCTGCCGAAGGGCTTTCGGGCAGGTTTGTGGCGATTGACCGCAAAATTTATGGGAAGTTGGATGGGATTACAGATAGAGATTATTATACTAACTCTTTTCATATCCCTGTGCACTTTAGGATAAACGCTTTTAGGAAGATAGAGCTGGAAGCGCCGTTTCACGCCCTTACCAACGGGGGGCATATAACCTATGTGGAGATGGATGGCGATCCTGCTAAGAACATCGATGCATTTATCCAGATAATACAAGCTATGAAGCGGGAGGGTGTGGGCTACGGCTCTATCAACCATAATCTTGACCGTTGCCCTGTGTGCGGCTATCAGGGGATAATAGATGATGAATGCCCCAGCTGCGGCAGAAAAGAGGGTGAGGCGGTGGAGGTTGCCGCCCTCCCTATTGAAGTTCAGAAAAGGTTATTAAAAGGAGGAAGGATATAAAATGAGCAATCTAACTGTAGTTGACGGAAAGGTGGGAGAAGGGGTCGGCTTTGAAAGGATTAGACGTATTACCGGCTACCTTGTAGGCACTCTCGACCGCTTTAATGACGCCAAACGTTCCGAAGTTTACGATAGAGTAAAACATGAACACGAGGTAGAAGATGCCTTTGTTGCGTATAGCAGGGATAACCAGTGATTCTACTGTAGACGGGCCTGGGGTGCGCTACACCGTTTTTTTGCAAGGGTGCGCGCATAACTGCCCCGGTTGCCACAACCCCGCCACCCACGACTATGCGGGCGGCGTCAGCATTGATGCAGACACTATTTTTAATGAGATTGTTTCGTTAAAGTATATTAGAGGGGTGAGCTTTTCGGGCGGAGAGCCGCTAGATCAAGCTGCAGCGCTTGTTCCGTTGATGGACAGTCTGCGTAGGCGGGGCTGCAATATATGCGTCTACACCGGCTATACCTATGAAGAGGCGCGGGCGAACCCTATATTCTTTGCCGCCCTCCGTTTAACAGACATCTTGGTGGATGGACGTTTTATTCGGGAAAAACGGATACTTTCCGCGGCTTTCATCGGTTCAGAGAATCAGCGGATTATAGATGTTCAAGCCTCTCTAATGCGTAAAGAGGTTGTGCTCTTTAAGCCGCGCTGTATACAGATAGCTTAAATATTTGGAGCGATAATGAGGTTTTTAGTTATAATAATCTTTGCCGTTTTGCTTGCTGCATGTTCGCAAAACAGCAAAAAGTCTGGAGCCGCCCCTGTAAAAAGCTCTTCATCCCCTGCAGCTGCAGTTGCAGCTGAGCAGATCGAGCCGATCCCTGCGGAGATCCTTGAGCGCTATAAAGGCGCCCGCTTTGAAATTCTAGAGTTTGAAAGCGGCAAGAAGGTTGTAGTTGATCTTCTCTTCAACGAAACTGTTCGGGTTGAAAACTTTCCTATTACAATCTCAATAATTCAGTTTTTCCCCGACTTTAAGATGAGTGAGGCGAACAACTTTTTTACGGCATCGCTTGAGCCTAACAACCTTGCCGCTAGGGTGAATGTAGCGACAGATGATGGGCATGAATTTTATGGGTGGCTCTTTGCAGAATATCCGGCAATTCATCCGTTTCCTGATCCAAAATATGATCTAGTTTTGCTCAACGCAATAGAGAGATAGCTCTGATCATATATCTAGCTACTGCAAACACTCATAAATTAGAGGAAATAAAGGCGGTTTTAACTTCAGTTGAGGTGCGGCTGCATCCCGATTACCCCGCCTTGCAGGTTGTTGAAAGCGGGGCGGGTTTTAAGGAAAATGCTGAAATAAAAGCCCTTGCCCTCTCCAAACTTGTAGACCAATACGTTTTAGCTGATGATTCAGGTTTATCTGTGGATGCGCTGGGGGGCGCACCTGGGATCTTCTCTCACAGATTTGCCCGCGAAAATGCAACTGATAGTGAGAACAATATGCACCTGCTCTCTCTGATGCGTCAAGAGAGCGTAAGAAGCGCCCGTTTTATCTGCGCTCTTGCACTCGCGAAAGAAGGCTCTCTTATACGAACATTTATAGGGGAGTGCAAAGGGGAGATAGCTTTTGAGGAGCGGGGGGGAAACGGTTTTGGATACGACCCTCTCTTCAACCTCCCTGACGGCAGGAGTATGGCGGAACTGCCTCCTAGCGAAAAAAACCGCATAAGCCACCGCAGCGCCGCTTTAGCGCAACTTGCCGAATACCTCCCCCTCTTAAACTCGTAAGGCGGTTATGGATTGCAGATCGGTTGAATAGCCTTTCCGAAATCCTCCGCATTCATAGGTTCAAGAAAATATGTTCCTTGAGCGTAGTCGCAGCCTGCCTCCGCTAAAACTGCAAGGTGTTCTCGGCTGGAAACTCCTTCGGCGCATACCTTGGCGTCTGCTGCATGAGCTATCATGACAAGGGCTATAGCGATGGTTCTTTTGAGGTTATGCTCTAAAAAGGTGATTACCAACTCCCTATTGAGTTTCACCATGTCAACCTTTAACCTCTGAATTATATCTATGGAGGCATAGCCCCCGCCGAATGCCTCTAAAGCCACCATAATATTATTTTCCCGCAGCCGCTTTATAACATTTTCATCATATTCAAACTCTTCTCTCTCCCCCGCTGTTTCAAGCAGGATGCGGATGCCCAGTCTATTGCACTCTTCGGCGATAGGCAGGAGAAACTCTAAAAAATCTGAATTTCTAAACTCTAAATGGCTTACATTGATGCTCAAGATAAAAGGTTTTGCGAACCTATCCCAACCTTTTGCA
>JAISNW010000249.1 GCA_031276055.1 Deferribacteraceae bacterium
GGAAATAATCTCCCATATGGTAGCCGCAGAACGGCAGCATTGCAAAAGGATCACGGCGTATAGTGCCCGCTTTAAGATCTAACGCAGCAGCGGTAACCTCTGAACCTACTATAGAACCCATGAAAACCCCGTGAATCCAACTTTTTGCTTGATTTACAAGGGGGATGGTTCTAGGGCGGCGTCCTCCGAATAGGAAGGCGCTTATCGGCACACCCGCAGGGTCTTCCCACTCTTTTGCAACAGCCGGGCATTGGCGGGCAGGCGCGGTAAAGCGGGCGTTAGGGTGAGCAGCAGGTTTTTGATCTTTATCTGCTTTATTCTGGCGCCAAACGTTGCCATTCCAATCTATAAGTTCGCCCGGGGCATCGTATCCTATCCCTTCCCACCAAACATTCTTATCTTCGGTAAGGGCGACATTAGTATATATAGTATTTTTGTTGATGGTCTTCATTGCGTTCGGGTTAGATTCAAGAGAGGTGCCCGGCGCAACTCCAAAAAAGCCCGCTTCAGGATTTATGGCGTATAGACGCCCATCTTTGCCAAATTTCATCCAAGCTATATCATCCCCCACTGTTTCAACTTTCCAGCCGGGGATTGTGGGTATAAGCATTGCAAGGTTAGTTTTTCCGCAGGCGGATGGGAAAGCGCCTGTTATATATTTAACCTCACCCGCGGGGTTTGTTATCTTTAGAATAAGCATATGCTCCGCAAGCCACCCTTCATCTCTAGCGAGCACGGAAGCTATTCTAAGGGCTAGGCACTTCTTGCCCAGCAGAGCGTTGCCGCCGTAACCAGAACCATATGACCATATTTCACGAGTTTCAGGGAAGTGGGATATATATTTTTTATCAAGAGGAGCGCACGGCCACTGCCCTGCATCCTTCTCCCCTGCTGCAAGAGGTTTGCCCACAGAGTGAAAGCACGGCACATAATACCCGTCGCTAGAGAGAACATCCAGCACCTTTGCACCAACCCTAGTCATAATATGCATATTTGCGACCACATAAGGAGAATCTGTAATTTCAACGCCTATCTTTGCAATATCTGAACCGACAGGTCCCATAGAAAAAGGGATCACGTACATGGTTCTCCCTTTCATGCACCCTTTATACAACTCGGTCATGATAGTTTTTAACTCAGACGGGTCTATCCAGTTATTGGTAGGACCAGCATCTTCTTTATTATTTGAAGCGATATAGGTGCGGTTTTCCACCCTTGCTACATCAGAGGGATCAGATCTGAAGAGAACTGAACCGGGCAAAATATTAGGGTTTAAGGGGGTAGCAAGACCACTTTCTATGGTTAAAGCAATCATCTTGTCATACTCTTGCTGGCTTCCGTCACAGACTTCGGCGGAATCGGGCGTCATAAGGGATATTGCCTCTTCCACCCACTTTTTAAGACCGTCATGTTTCAATTCGCTGACTTTCATATTTCCTCCCGAAAGTTATACTAGCCTATGCTACGCCCTCTACCCCAATGTGTCAAGAAAATTTGGAATAATGGTTGGGTGTTTGTAGATTGTAAAAAATGCTGGCATTTTTCAAGATAATCTGGCATTTTTCAAGATAATTTTGTATATAGTATATAATATGGAGAGAGAGTATAGTATTTTCAATACTGATTGCCGCACTGGAATTAAAGATATACCGGATAACTCCATTGACTTTATTATAACCGATCCGCCGTATTTTATTGACGGAATGGGCGGTGACTGGAATGACAGCAAACTTAAAAGCAAAGCAAAAAAATCAGGGATAGTCGGCGGACTTCCTGTTGGGATGAAATTTGACCGCACACAGGGTGAGCAGCTGCAAAAATTTTTAGAACCACTTTGCCAGGAGTTCTATCGTATATTAAAACCTGGCGGTTTTTGCGTCGTCTTTTCGCAAGGGCGGCTTTATCACAGAACAGCAATGGCGTTGGATTTGACAGGTTTTGAAATCCGGGATTTGTTAGGGTGGAAATATGAAGGACAGGCGAAAGCTTTTTCGCAAGCCCATTTTATCAAAAAAGATAAAAATATGACCGATGCCGAAAAAGCAGAACTTATCAAAGAATTAGACGGGTTAAAAACACCGCAGTTAAAGCCGCAGATGGAGCCTATGGTTTTGGCGCAAAAACCGAAAGACGGGACTTTTGTTGAGAATTGGAAAAAGTATCAAGTTGGGCTTGTGAATACAAAAGAATCTTTGGACGGAATGTTCCCAGGCACAATAATGGAGGTGTCAAAAAAAATCCGCCAAAACGAAACTGATGAAAAGATAGACCATATGACAGTGAAACCGGTCTGTTTGATTTCTCATTTAATAAAACTTTTTACAAAACAAGGGCAAAGTGTTCTTGACCCTTTCCTTGGCAGCGGGTCGCATGGCGTGGCGGCATTAGAATCAAAAAGAAAATTTATTGGATTTGAGATAGAGCCGCGATATTTTGACATTGCGAAGAAACGGCTTGAAAAATCCGCAAATAAAACAGATTTATTCTCCACAACCCAATAATTCACGAAGTTTATCACCAATCATCGTCCAGAATAACGGAAAACGTAGAAATCTCAACGTTTTTTGAGTTTAAGCATATACCTCTTGAAAAATTTAGGCGGACGTTGTACTCTCTGAACCATGAATAGCGTTAAGAGAGTTCTAATTGTTAAACTCTCCGCATTAGGGGATGCTGTTATGGCAAGCGCCATTATCCCCGCATTGAGAGAGCGTTACGGCAATCTGCATATTTCTTGGCTTGCGGGCGTTGAAATTGCAGAGCTGGTTGCCCTCTATGAAGGGGTCGACAAGCTCTATATAGTAGACAACTCTCTGCTGGCAAAAGGGTTTTTTAGCAGGGTAAAGCTGGTTGCTGCTGTTTGGAAGCTCCTCTTTGCTAAACGGTTCGATCTTGTAATTACTGCCCATTCCAACTATAGATATAAGGTTTTGCCTCTCTCGGCTTTCTGTAAAGATCATGTTAGTTTCGGCGGGCGCGAAGGACCGCTCCCCGGCAGGTACCACGCCGTGGAATATGCCCGCCTTGCGCTCTCACATGATGCTGAAATACTGAACTTTCCTCCCTTTGCAAAGCTAAAGGAGATTCCTATAGCTGAAGAGAGTAGAGATCATATCCTCCTCTTACCCGGCGGCGCTCTTAATATGTTGAGCAATATCAGTCTACGCCGCTGGGATGCTGAAAATTACGCCGCCCTTGCAAAGCGGTTGATTGAGAAGGGTTATAAGGTGGGGCTTATAGGTTCAGCAACAGATCGTTGGACAGAACAATATTTTAGAGGGCTGCCTATAACATCCTTCATAGGCAAAACCGATATTAAAGGGCTAATAGCCCTTATAAAAGGCGCTTGCGCCCTAGTTGCCCACGATTCCGGTCCTTTTCATATAGCCTGCATGGTGGGAGCGCCGCTTGTAGGGCTCTTCGGACCGATCAATAGCAAATTTCGGCATGCACCCAATAAGAATATTGCTGTTATAGACGGTAAAACTGTCTGCAGCCCCTGCTACGATGGGCGTTTTTACGCCGATTGCAGAGATAATATCTGTATGCGCTCTATAAGTGTAGAACAGGTATTGGCAGAGGTTGTCAGAATCGCTGCAAAACCAATTTAAGAGTCGTGGGCATCCTCATCTATCTTAAAATCTTGCAGCGCTTTAGGCATCTGCCGCCCGCTCCTCTTATAATAATCCACTAGAGCGCTCTTTACCGCCTCTTCTGCTAAAACCGAGCAGTGAATCTTCACAGGAGGAAGCCCATCCAACGCTTCAACAACCGCTTTATTGGTCAGGGTAAGAACCTCCTCTATGGTTTTGCCTTTAATAAGCTCTGTCGCCATAGAGCTTGTTGCAATAGCGGCGCCGCAGCCGAAGGTGTTAAACTTAACATCTGTGACGACATCATTATCTATCTTGAGATACATCTTCATTATATCGCCGCAGCGGGCGTTGCCTACCTCGCCTATCCCGTCAGCATCTTCAATCTTGCCTACATTGCGCGGGTTTTCAAAGTGATCCATTACAGTATCAGAATACGCCATCTTACTTTCCTCCTTTCTGAATCTTTTCCCACACAGGGGACATGCTTCTAAGTTTTTCAATGATGGTGGGGAGAGTTTTTATAATAAAATCTGCCTCTTCAACGCTGTTGCGCTCATTGAAAGAGAGCCGCAGAGAGCCGTGGGCGACCTCATGGCTTAACCCTATGGCAAGCAGAACATGAGATGGATCAAGCGAACCGGAGGTGCAGGCGGAGCCTGAGGAGGCGCATATGCCAGCTGCATCTAACTTTAAGAGGAGGGATTCCCCCTCTATCCCCTCAAAACAGAAGTTAATTATTCCCGGCAGGCGCTTTGTAGGGTCTCCGTTATATCTGCTCTTAGGAATCTCTAGTAAGGCGTTTACAAGCCTTTCTCGGATCGCTATAGTTTTTGCGGCATTCTCTTCAAGCCGCTCATTGGCTTCAGTGAGGGCGGCGGCAAGCCCAGAAACCCCTGGAACATTTTCTGTTCCGCCGCGTTTACCGCGCTCTTGAGCGCCGCCTTCTATAAATATATTAAGGGGGGTTCTCTGACGAACATAGAGAGCCCCTACCCCTTTAGGTCCGTGGAATTTATGCGCTGAGAGGGAGAGCATATCTACATTATCCCTCTTCACATCAACAGGGATATGCCCTACCGCCTGAACAGCATCTGTATGGAATATCACCCCTTTCAGTCGGCATAAAGCCCCTATCTCCGCTACCGGCTGAACCGTTCCTATCTCGTTGTTGGCATACATTATTGTAACAAGGGCTGTATCCTCCCTGACGGCGTCTGCTAGATCATCAACCCGCACAAGCCCATCGGAGTAAACATCTAATAAGGTTACTTCAAAACCTTCTTTTTCAAGGGCGTTGAGGGTGTGTAGAACCGCATGATGCTCAAATTTGCTCGAGATAATATGCTTTTTCCCTTTTAACGCTCCTGTGCGTGCAGCAGAGCGGATAGCCCAGTTATCAGCCTCTGTGCCCCCAGAGGTAAAATACACCTCTTTGGCTTCGCAATTTAGAACCTTTGCTGTATCAGAGCGGGCTCTGTCTAAAACCACTGCCGCCTTCTGCCCTAGCCTATGAACACTGGAAGGGTTGCCGTATACCTCTTTCATAGCAGTATATACAGCTTGGGCGGCTGTTTCGCCGCATACTGTGGTTGCGGCGTTGTCAAAATAGATACTCATCTTGTTCCCCAGAGATTATTGCTGATAAATCTTATCAGAATAGTAAGATTTATCCTTGCAAAGATAACCCTTTTATTATAAAATGTCAAATAAAAGATTCCTGCATTTTTAAGGGTAGATAATTTATGAGAGTTTCCGCAAAGGGTCGTTACGCCCTAAGAGTTCTTCTGGAACTTGCAGCAAGCAGCGGCAGCAGGTATATTCCGTTAAAAGAGATAGCAGACAAGCACGGCATCTCTAGGAACTACCTAGAGCAGATAATGCCGCTTCTGCATAAGGCAAAGTTTGTGAAAACTACAAGGGGCTTTCAAGGGGGGTATAAGCTCACAAAACCGCCCCGAGATTACAGACTTGGGGACATTTTAAGGGTTACTGAAGGCAATATAGCTCCAGTGGTATGCCTTGACAACGGCGAATCCGTCGAGTGCGACAGGGTGGACAAATGCCCCACAATTGAAGTTTGGCAAGGGTTAAACAGAGTGATGCTTGATTATATCGACGGCATCTCTCTTCAAGATATACTAGAGAAGAAACAGAGCGTTTCCTAGCGCATCGCCTCTTTCATCCCTTCAACATATTGTTTTAACTTATTTGCAGTATCAGGAGCATTTTCGGCGATA
>JAISNW010000015.1 GCA_031276055.1 Deferribacteraceae bacterium
CATCGCCAGCACAAAATAGAGGGAAAACAAAGGGAACTCTTTGCCAAGCAGAGGGTTTCGCAACAGCTCCAGCATATGAAAGACAGGATTTATGGCGGTTATCCACGCATGTTTTGCTACAAACTCCTTCTGCCAAAAGACGGGGGTTATAAACATAAGAACCTGCGTTAAGGTAAGCACTATCTGGGGTATGTCGCGAAAACGAGCGCATATGGCGGCTAAGATCACAATTATGAAGAAAAAGAGGGTGCATATAATTATAAACATAGGGAAAAATAGAAAAAATTCCCAGTGGAAGATTCTGAAATATAGCAAGATAATGATGATAACTATAAAGTTATGCATAAAAACTATAATATTGCGCCAGAGGAGGCGCAAAACATAGAGGCTCAACGGCTGTTTTATCTGCTTTATCTGCCCTTCAGCGCCGATAAAAGCGGTGCACCCCTCATTTAACAAACCTGATATAAAAAACCAGAGGATAAGCCCGCAGCCCACAAAAGGCAGGTAATCTTTTATCTCTTGCTTAAAGATCTGTGCATAGAGAATCCCTAAAGATAAAACCATAACCGCTATGCTTAAAGTTATCCAGAACGGACCCAACGTGCTTCGCCTATAGCGGAGTTTAATATCTATCCAGCCGAAAGTCAACCAAACATGGCGGCTGTGAACCCCCAGCTTTATATCAGCAATAGCTTCTTTAAGACTCATGCAAATTTTTCAGAAAATACCCTCCAATCGGCTTTTCCCACTAAGGGAAGAAGAACGCCAACTCTGCCTTCGCCGTCTCCAGCGCATCTGAACCGTGAACCGCGTTGCGCTCTATATTTTCGCCGTATAATTTGCGGATAGTGCCTTCTTCAGCCTCCGCAGGATTTGTAGCCCCCATCACCTGCCGCCATGCTTTAACCGCCCCTTCTTTTTCGAGCGCAAGCGCTACTATAGGCCCTGAACTCATATATTTTGTGAGATCATTGTAGAAAGGGCGGGCTTTATGAACTTCATAAAATTTTTGCGCTTTTTCTAGGCTTAAACGCTCCATGCGCAAGCCGACAATCTTAAAACCGTTCTTTTCAATAATCTTTATTATCTCCCCAATCTTCCCTGCCGCTACAGCGTCAGGTTTAATGACGCCGAATGTTGTTTCCATAATACCCTCCTTCTACCTAATTATTAAGGAGAAAGTATCACACCTATGCAAAAAAAACTAGCAAAAAATAGGGGGCTCTTACTCTTTAGTAATTGTGATGCGCTTAAATTTAATCATAGCCCCTCTTGCTCTGCCGACCGTTTGCACAAAATTGAAATCCCTCTTAAAATGAACTGTAACTGTAAGGTGATTTTCGGAGCTGAGAATTGGCGTGCTGCTTAACACCTTCCTGCCGTGATCCCTTGATACAACAAACTCCCCTGCTATATCGGCATTAGAAGATATAACTTCATACTCTAAAGTAAACTTATAAGAGCCTTTTCTAACAGGAAGATATGGACCATAAAATTCGCCGCCAGTGGGCTTGGTTGCAAGCGCGTTGGCATCATAGTCGAAATTAGCGTTGTTAAGCCAATTCCAACGCTTAAAAGAAAACTCTCTGCTCTCTCGCGACTTTGTGGGAAATTCAGGCAGAATCAGCTGCCCTTCACTATATTTATAGAGATTATATTGACCAATTTTAGTCAGTTTCTCCCCTTTAGCTAATATAGTCTTTGCTCTTTCGTTGAAATTTTTTTCCTCATTATCGGTAGTTAAAAGTATGGTTGGGGTGCTTAGATCCTCTTTATATAAAGTTCTATCTGTTAAAATCATATACGGGATAAGAGAGCCATGGTAGTTTTTTGAATTGATATATCCGTTTGTATATATTTTCAATACTCCCGAGTTCCAAAACGAAGCTTCAACTATACTATAACCTTCATTTTGAATATATTCAGCAACTTTCATTAGGTCATTCACCCTTCTTTTAGTTTTAAGACTCTCTAGATTTATGAATATAGATGCAAAAACGAGGACGCTAATAATTGGAAGCCACCAATATCTATACCGCATACCTTCATTTTGCGCTATTCCCAATATGATAAGCAATAAGACAAAGCCCATAAGGTAATATCTAACAAGAGCGGCTGCATAACAGGTAGTCAATAGATATGCAGAGGTAAAAAATATTACAAATATGCAATATAGTGCTATTTTATGAAAATGTTGGTTTTTTGAGCGCTTAAAGATATAAACCATTGTTGATATAAAGAGCAGAAAAAGAGCAAAAGAAAGGAGAGGGTGCGTTGCATAGGAGATCTGAACAAGCTCCTGCAACCTAAACGATATATTTTTCCATTCTAGAATCTTTGTTATAGGTTGAAATTGCATATTCTGCGGTGAAAAATTTGAAGCATGAAAGTAAAGCGATGAGATATAAGAGAGAACCGCAAAAGAGAGCAAGGATGTAAATAATATAATAAAGAAGAGTTCTTTATTAAAAATTAGCCGTTTGCTTGTAAAGGTTGATTTTAGGTATACAACCGCCTCAACTGCTAGAATAGGAATGTATAGGATTAAGATTAACCTCGGCGAGCCGTAAGACATATAAATTGCAGTGAATACAAGCAATAAAATTTTGGCTTTATTATGGAGGATAAAGGAGATTCCCCCCCCCCCACTTTCGATAATCTGTTTTCTAAATTAATCTTAATGGCCAACGTTAAGAGAGAAACAATAACAAAACCAGCATAGGCGTCAAAGTATAAAAATTGAAGAGTGCTTCTGGGGTTAATCCCCAGATAGCACGACAAGGTAAATAGTATTGCTGCTTTATTAAAATTCAGCTGTTTTAAGAGATATATTATTACAGCGGATTGTGAAAATAGGAGAAAAACCATCATTATCTGTTGAGATAGATTGAAATTTTTTGTGATGGCGTATATAGGAAGATAAAAGAACAGACCAAGTCTATTGAGAAATAACTCATTAGCGGTTCCAAAAGAAACAGGTATTAAACTGCCTGTTGAGTAAACCATCTGTTTGAAAGTCATCTCGTTAGCTGTATCAGAGTTTACATTGTAAAGGAAACGGGAAAAGTTTAAGTAGATTAACCAACCGATTATACATACCAACACAACTGACCAAAAGATGAGGTATAATCTATCTTCGCGAGGAGCATCGCCCCAATAATTTTTTAAGAATACTCTGATACGGCCTTTCAATTTGCCCTCTATAAACTCTAACTTATCTGTGAATATTGCAGTTATTTTAGATTTTTGCAATTAATATTTTTCAGTAAGAGCAGGGGTGGTCGCTCCGAAATTCCCCTTCCGAAAATTCCCCTTCACCCTTGCGCCTTTTGCGTTAGCAAAAGAGCAAGGTTTCAGTGCAAGGGGTGGACGCCTTGCAATAGTGAGCTTGCGAACTATTGCAAGAAATGCGGACGGGGTAGTCTAAATCGCAAGCCGTTATTACGCTATAGATGAGAATAAATCAATTACCTCGTCTGCTAATTTATTTTCAGCGGTCGCGTAGGCGGAGTTTGCGATTTATAATTACCCCGTCTGCAATTCTTCCGACAACTCACAGGTTCGTTATCGGAAGGCAGCCACCCCTTTACTGAAACCTTGCCTTTGGACGCAAGCTCCAAAGTGCAAGGGCAAAGGGGAATTTAAGAGTGCAAGGGATGCCTTCTGTTCACGAGTTTACGAGTGAGCAGAAGATAAGCAGACGGGGTAGTCTAAATCGCAAGCTGCAACCCACGCGACCGCTGAATTCAACTATCTTCAGTCTCTCTTAACCCCTTCTTTCCCACATCTCTAGTGAATTGGGTAGTTTTTTCAGTGGAGGCGGAGTTAATCATAATTCTGTTATCTTTTCTCTTAGAACTATGCTTAAAATCAACAAGCATCTCTCCAATTAAACCGACTGAAAAAAATTGGATGCCTAGTATTATTAAAAGCACTGCCAGCATAAGCAAAGGTCTTGTTCCGATGCTTTCTGACAAGATAAACTTTCTTGCCATTAGATAAACAGATAAAATTATTCCAACAAAAAGTAGAGAGATTCCTATCTTACCAAAATAGTGCATCGGCTTGTCAATATATTTGCTTATAAAAAAAACTGTAACTGCATCAAATAGCCCCCTAAGATAACGTTTAATCCCATATTTAGATTTGCCGTGAGCTCTTTTGTTGTTAATAACAGGAAGTTCAGCTATCTTAAAGCCGTTTCTGGCAGCAAAAACAGGAATATATCTATGCATCTCGCCGTATAGCGATAGCGACTGAATAACCTCCCTTCTATAAGCCTTAAAGCCGCAATTAAAATCGTGGAGCTTTACCCCCGAAAAAAATGCTACTATAAAGTTAAAGAGCTTTGAAGGCAAACGCTTTTCAATTGGGTCGTTTCGCTTTACCTTCCAACCTGAAACAAGATCATAACCTTCATGAAGTTTATCTAACATTCTCTTAATGTCAGTTGGATCATCCTGAAGGTCGGCATCCATTGTAACAACTATATCACCGTGGGAATTTTCAAACCCAGCTTGTAATGCTAGTGCTTTGCCGAAATTTTTTCTGAAAGAAATATAGTAAGTATTAGGGTAACGTTTACAGCACTTCTTTATTTCAGATAAGGTTGCATCGGTAGAACCATCATCTATAATCAATATCTCATAGTCGAAGTTTTGAATATTTAATACAATATTTTCAATAAGTTCCGCTATACTCTTTTCCTCATTATAAGCAGGAATTACAAGGGAGAGTTCTTTACTCATTTATTTATACCTTCTTAGATTGAAACAGCTTAAACTGTTTGAATAGATATATAATTAGGATCACGATTGTAAGAAAAGAGATAATTAAGGCGATATATACGGGTGCAGGCTGGTAATATATTTTAATTGAACTAATCCCAGCGGGCGCTTCAATCCCCATAATAGCGCCGTTTACTAGATAAATAGGTGTCTTTTTGCCATTGACCTTTGCCTTCCAACCGTTAAAATAATTTTGTGAAAAATTGATAAATGTAGGCGCATCTGAGGTTACAGTTGCAGATATGCTGTTAGTCTTAAAGTTAATATCTCTGATTTCAGTATGAACACTTGTTAAATCAATGTTCTTAAAATTTTGAATATAACTGTTATAAAAGTTATAATTTTCTATATTTGCATATATATCAGCTTCATCTTCTATTGAGAACACATTATCAGGTTTATGCAAGATATTTCTTGCATTATCGTTGATATAGAGGTGGTAGTCTTTGGGAAGAAGAGATTCGCTAATCGCTAAATTATCAATAAGCATTGTAAAATCAATTTTTTTGACAAAAGCAGGCAAAGAGGCTGTTTCAAATTCTAGCTTTCTAATATTCATTGGAGCATTAGTTTTTGATACAACCCTAAAATATATAGGTTCATCTTTTGCACGCGATAAGTCCCCGCTATAGAGGTAGACTTTGTAATTTAACTTGTTAGGCAGTAAGTTCACTCGAAAGTTGCCGCCATCCATTTTAGAGTTATAAAGATCAAAATATATATAGTTATCTGTGTTGTTAGCTATATTAACATTCTCAAATTCCACCTCTATCTCGTAAAGCCCATTAGACTCAACTGTAATAATATCGGAAAAAGCAAGAATTTCACGTTCAGCAACAATTGGAATATCTATGTTCTGCCAAGAAAGAGTTATCGTATCAAGATTTTTAATTGGGCTATCAAAGGCATGTATATGCTTCACACCTAGCATAGCAAGTATATCATCTCTGTAGATTAAAGCATAGTTTGGGAAAATTTTCAACATCTCTGTCCAATTCAACCTAGTATTGTTGGGAGTAAAGTTTAGCAGCTTATATAATCTTGGATTTGAATAAGATGAATACGCGTTTAATGAAAAAATATGATTTGGAACATACCTTTCGGCGGAAAAAAGAAAGTTTTTATCATATACAATATTGTCATCACCGAAAAGCAAGAGTTTATTATTATCGAATCTGTTTGCTAGCATTTCAAGTTGTTCATATAGCAAGTTTTTTTCAGCTATTGAACTGCGCTTAAGCATCTTTGCATATGGGTGAGTCTGATAGATTGTAAAGATTAGGGTTATCAGACAGAGAGATGGATAGAAAAAATATTTAAGTTTTTTATGAAAGAAGAGAAGGAGAAAGAGGGCTATTGCAGTAAATAAAATTTTGCTTCCTCCTTTTGAAAGTGCAAAGTTTGGATATTTCAGTTGAAATGCGGAAAAAAATAATAAACAGCAAAAGATTATGATAGTAAATTTTGATGTAAATGCAGATAATTTAACTGTATGCTCGTTCTCCTTAACTTTTGATAGACCTATCGCTGAAATAACCAGCAAAAAGAAGATAAAAACAAAGAGAAAACGTGCAGGGCATCTAAAACTATTCATAATTGGAATATGATATAATATCTCCCTTAAAAATGGCAAATGAGCTATCATGGAATTTATTAGTGCAAAAAGGGCTATAATAAATGATATTTGTACAAATTTATCTCTCTTCAGATAGAAAGTTGCATAAATGATAAAGATTAATGGGATAGTCCCTAAAAAGATATCGTAGTCATTTTGGGAGCTAGCACCAGCTCCGCCAAATGTGCCGCTCCCGAAAAAATCAGGGAAAAAGAGGATAATCAATTTTGGAAAATGTATAGAAAATACTTTTAACATCCCCCTATCGATGGCAGAACTAATATGGTCGGCATATTCAAAATAAACCTGTAAAAGCGGCGCTAAATAAAAGGCTATAAGCCCTAAAAAGAGAATAAACCAGAGGGCAACATCTTTTATGAGCTTTTTATAGCCTATATTGCCATAGAGTGCTCTTAGTAAAAAATAGAGAGTTGCCGCTATATCGGAATATAGCACCCTCTGAACATGGGAATCGGCATAAACCTGCGCCGCCATTGCAAAACCAGAGATCAAAAGCCATCTCAATGAGGCAGTATTAAAATACTTTTCAATAAAATATAAAACCACGGGCATATATAAGTAAGTTAAAGCAGCCACTATATGCTCTGTTCTTAGCCCCAGATGAACCGAAAAGATATATATAATGGAGATTGTAGCTGAGCTAAGCTTGTTACAGCCAATCTCTTTTAGGTATAGGTAAAAGAAGAAAGAAGCTACTGATAGATGAAGTATAAAATAAGACCAAAAGAATAAATTAGTCGGCAATAAAAGTAATAGCAATAACCCTATAGGGTTATACACTGGATAAAAGTCAGTGAACGGTTTCCCACCGCCTGTATATTTATTCCATAGAGGCCACTCTCCCTGCAAAATTGCCTCTTTCTGAAATATTTTTGCATTTAAGTATTGAAAGCCATCACCTGCAATTGAATAAGGAAGAAATCCTTCTATAATTAGTTTGGCATTAAATATAACAGGCAACATTAGCAACAAAAGAAGGAGAAAATAGTTAAAATATTTAGAACGATAAGCTAAATACAACGAGTCTTGCAGCTTGCTTAAAGATTCTTTTGGGGGGTGCAATCCCATCTATATTTCAACCTCACTTTCAACTTCTAATATCAGAGCGTAATTTCTATAACAGGATTCACAATAAAAAACCGCTCGACTACACTGTAACTCGTTTAATATCAATTATCAATAATGATTTTCAATAAATTTTCTGTGCTCTCTTTCCAAGTTAGATATTGCATCTTATCAGAGTTAGGGTGTTTCCCATCTTTATAGAGCTCTAGCCACTTAATAAGAGCATCCGCCAAATTTTCAGGGAGCACACCTGAAAAATAGTAGGCGTTCTCTCCCGCAACTTCACGAAAGATTGGGATATCCCGCGCTATTATAGGAAGTTTGTGTTGTGCAGCCTCAATTAACGGCAGTCCGAACCCTTCGGCTTTGCTCGCTGCTATCAGGGCGGCGCTCACATTATAAACCTCCTCAAGATATACATCGCTTATCCCTTTCAGCCAGAATAACCTATGGCCTAACTCCCTGTGGTTGTCAATCTCTTGAGCAAGATTATCTACTAGCCACCCTTTCTTCCCAACTATAACTAAATTTAGATCTAACCCCTGTTTCCAAAGCTCTTCGAATGCCGCAATGACCTGCCTATGCCCTTTGCGGGGTTCAAGGGTGCCCACCATTAAAAAAGAGGGTTTCAAGCTTAATTTTTTGATTGTATTTTGCTCATCTTTAGAAAGAGGGGTGGTTTCAAGCGATCTATCCTCCCCAACCCCAGAATATGAGTGTTTTATGACAAGAGACTTTATGCGATTAGGGGCGAAATCTTGAAGCCACTCTATAAGATCGCTTGCTGTTGTTTTAGATATACAGACAGCTATGTCGCTATCCGCAACTAGATGAAGCCATATCTTAAAGTATTCCACAAGATAGTTTTCAAAGTATCGGGCAAAATTAAAGGCGATAAGATCATAGATGATAAAGCAGAGTTTTACTCCAAATTTATTGCGTATTTCCCGCAATTTAGCAGAATATCGCTCAATTGAACCTAACCTCATATCAAGCCCTAAAAAAATATCTCCAGGCATCGGTTGAACAGGGAGATCGTATCCGTTTTCTAAAGAGGTTCCGTTAATAAAATGTTTTGTAAAACGTTTGGCATAAAAAAAATCATTATCCTCCGCAGAAAAATATATTGGCATCACATCATAATCATCGGGCGGGTTGATAAGGAGATTATATAAGATATTTCTTGTAACTCTCTGAATGCCTGTCTTTGCATCGAATCTCATCGTTGTTGAAATATCGATTAAAAGTTGTTTTTTACGTTTAGAAGGCAAAAAAGTTGCTGCAACACAATCTGCTATAGCAACTTTTAAGGGATGACTAATATTTCCTGAAGATGCATCTGCAATAGAGTAGAGGAGTTTCGAAATAATATCCTCACTGTTATTAAATTTCGGGGCAGTCTCTGTTATCCTGCCATTATTGACAAATTCCATCACCTTTCTAAAAATGAAATCAACGGTTATATCAGTTAGGCAAAAAAAAGCTCTTTCACATTTAGGTGTATCATGGCAAGGGGAACATTCAAGATTGCAATGTTGGACAATAAAAGTATTTCTGTTAAAGGCAGGCGCCCACTCGCTAGCTTTTTCATGGCCGGAATATATTGCCAAAACAGGTAATCCCAGGTAGGATGCAAGGTGGGCGCCGCCCGAATTGTTTGCAATACATAGGCAGTTTTCCGATAGAGAGTGCGTTAGATCATTAAATCCCATACCTATATTTAATAATACCTTTCCGCCCGCAAGAGAGGTAAATTCAGCCGCCTCTTCAGTATCAGCAAAATAGAGGTTGATTTTTACAATAGCTATTTCATCCATTAAAGAGATTATCAGTTCTCTATAATAAGGCCATTCTCTAGGAGGATAACCTGCTTTAGGGAAAATAGCGATGAATCCCCCCTTCTGTTCTCTCATGTTAGATAATGAAGGGAAAAAAAGGCAGTCGTTTGGTTCACTTGGGATAGCATCAATTAAGCTAAGCATCTGATAGGAAACAGAGGTGTTATTTATACCAGTTGCAATATATTTTACATCCCATTCAGACGGCAGCTTGATATCTAAACATTCATCTACAGATGGTTCGAATGCTTCATAACCTATTTTAAGCTGCGCTCTTATACTCTTTAGGATAAACCTTGTATCTTCATATCTTCGCAAGTCAATTGCTATGTCATAGATATCTAATTTAGAAAGGAGCTCTGCGCAATCTTTATTACAAACAGTTCTACCTTCCACCCTCTTATAGAAATCAAAAGTAAAAATCTTATTAAATAGCTTTGTGCTTTTTGCTAGATCAAGATTCCAACTTCCCACCACAATATCGATCATTGAATATGGATAGCGGGCTTTGAGTTTTGTTATAGCAGGGAGGGCGAGGAGAAAATCCCCCATATGATCTAATTTTAGAATGAGTATCTTTTTATATTGAGGGTTAAATATTCCCACATTTTGCACTATTACCTTTTCTTGAGCTTCTGTTTGGGGTTTTAACTCTTCTATCGCCTTTATCGCCTTTTGAGCGCTCTTATCCCATGAGAACTGCTTATCGTCAGTTAGCGCCTGAACTCTACTTTCCTCTATCTGAAACAGCTCGACAACTTCATTCCTTAGGGATTCTGAAATAGATAGTATAAGAGAGCTTCTTTTAATATATTCCATCTTTTCATGGCAATACTTTTTATATCCTATCTTACAGACGGTAGGAAGAAATGGGGTTATATCATGCAAAATAAGAGCCGCAGGGAGTGTTTTATCAAAAACACCTATACTGGTAACAGCATTATCTCCCCATCCTTCAAAGAGGCTTGGGATAAGAACAGCATCGGCAGATAGGGATGCAATAAATGCCTCCCTTATCTTTTCAGCTATCTTTCTTGCCTCAATATTGGCGGGATCAGAGGCGTGGGTTGGTATAGGCGCATACCATACTCGTATATTTTCTTCTGGAATAAGGTTGTTAAAATACTCTCTAATTTCACGGATAGTTCTGTCAAACGCTCCATTTAAGGCAAGAAAAATTTCATGGCAACCCCTATTTCTTATTATCGCCTTCGTCAACTCCCTTGTTAGCGTTCCTATATCATGAAAACGGTTAGCGGTCTGCACCCCTTGCATATCTATAACAATTCTCATTAGCGCTTATCCTTTACATGGCTTAACACTGCATTCAATTCATCATATATATGTTTCACTCTAGCGCTGTCTATATGCGGGAGGTGGTTTCTTGGCATTGCCTGACAATCTTTTGGCATCGCCTGATATTCTTGCAAACCGCGTAAACGTTTTTTCACTCTTTCAGGAAAAAATATCAGGACAATTTTTGCAGCCTTAAAGAGTATTGGGTGTTTTTTAATGAAAAATTTCATCCACACTAGCTTAGGTTTTAAGAAAAATTTTATGGCAGCTTTTAATCTTCTTTTTTTGATGCGAAGAGCAAAATCTCTATTCTGATATAGCTTTTCAAATTCAACTGAGAGCAAGAGATCTCCCCTTAAATCTTCAAGAGTCGCCTTTTCTGCTCGGATTTTAATTATCTCCTCACTTTCAGGCAGCCTTCCCAAGATAAATTTATAAGCATTTATAATATCAGAGGGATTAATTTTTGTTTGCACCTACGTCCCCTTCAACCTAGCAACAATCATCAACTCCGCCCTATCTTCATCGTCCAAGCTTATAAGGGAGCTGATCTTATTGCATAGATTTCTATACTCTCCATCTATTTTAACGCTCTCACCCCTCAAAAGTTCATCTCCAATATGAACTGACCATTGAGAACCAAAATAGGTTGTTTGCTCTTTCATTAGAACATCTGCTGCATAATTGGCATCCCAGCGGTCATTAAAGATAACCTTTTCTACCTCAAAGCCTAGGTCAATAAGGAGTATTGATAAACTTTTTTTGGTAAAGTGCAGAATATGGGTTATCGGCGGCTGCGACCAAACCCAACTGTAAAAATCTCTTCTATAGCCTATTCCTGCGGCGTTAGGAACAGCGATAATCAATCTGCCGTTCTCCTCTAAAAAGCTCTTTAGCTCTCTTAGAAAGCCCGCAGGATTATTGGAGTGTTCAAGCGCATGAAAAGAGCATATGGTGCTATACTTTCCACAAAGCGGCTTATTGAGAGTATATGGGTCATAAAGATCTGCCCTATACCCGCTTGCTCTGCACTTCTCGGCAAAATACCCGATTCCGCCGCCATAATCTAATATTGGGGATGCAAGAAATTCTTTTAACTCCTCTACCCTCTCCCCTGCATCTATTAACTTAAATTCTGTATAGTCTTTATACCATTGATAGTTAAAATCTTCAGTATATACCAAATTTAAGAGTTCATCAGTGGGCAGCGGCAATGTAAAAGATACGCCGCAATTCTGACAGTGGGCTATTGTATACACCACTCCCCTATACTCTTGAGTTCTTGTGGAAGCAAGCAGGCGTTCAGAGCCGCAAATTATGCAGTTAGCAGAAATATTATTTTGCCCTTTTTGATCTGGAATATTTATTTTTCTTATCTTTTCTGCCATCTTTTTTGGGAAAAATTTCAGCAGAAATTTTGCCAACTTAAACAATATCGGGTGTTTCTTTACAAAAAACTTTATCTGCACCAATTTTGCTTTTAAGAGGTTAAACTTCCTCACTCTAAAACCTCATCACCTAATAACTCATTATAAAAAGATAGGTAACGCCGCGCAGTTGTTTCCCAGCTATTTTCATCTATAGAATCTAGTTTACTCATATATGCCGCATAGTTTTTAGGTTCAAGCAACTCTTCTATACCGTTTGCAATTAATTCAGGGGTATTATCTGTTATCTGTAAAGTTACATGTTCATATTCCTTGAAAATATTCTGTTTAGTTGCAATGGTAGGTCTGCGAAGAGCTAGACAGAAACGGACAGCGCCGCTGGCGGACTCATTGGTTTTGCCATACGGCATGGAAAATATATCACAGGCTTGCAAAAGAAAAGCGGATTGCTCTGGTTGCAAGAAATCAGTGATAAATTTCACGTTTTCTGATATTTCCAAAGTAGAAACCAATTCTTTGCATCTTTGATAGTATTGTGAAGAGCTAGAATTGCCATATAGTGAGCAGACAAGTATATACAAGATATTTGGGTATTTTTTCTTTAGCTTGGCAATCGCTTGTATTGTTTCATAAAATCCCTTGTGTGGAAAGATAAAACCATAACTTCCAATTATAGGGGAGAAATTCTGCAAAGAAAGGATTGAGCGCACCTGTGTAGCAGAATGATCAGCAAATTTTACTTCACCATGCGCAATAAGGCGGATATGGCTTTCTAAGAACCCTTTGCTGCAAAGGCATTTCAAGTCTTGCTCTTGATGAACTGCAAAATATGCTCTATTCAAAATAGCGAGTTCTTCAGGAGAAGAAACGCTCAAAAGTTCAGTATTATGACAGGTGATCAAAACTCTTTTCTGTGTATGAACTAAACTGATAATATACGCCAATTCGGAAACTGAAAAAAATGAGGGTTGAAACTGTATATGAACTATCTTTGCTTTGCTCTTTAGAAGTTCTTCTATTAGTTTTTCATAATTGCCGCGATAACTCCATACCCTTTGTTTCACCTGTTCATCGTCATCTGCTGTAAGTTTGCTGCTTATCGGCGGAAAAATTGAGACATCTGCAAATACAGATAGAGATTGAACTAAAAAATTGGTATATTCCGCTATGCCGCACATCATATTCCAGCTTGTAAGCATATCAATATCTATTTTATTGTCATTGCTAGGTGAAGGGGAGAGTTTCCTAATACCTGCCTCTGTGCTTACGGCTAATCCTAAAGTGTGCGCTAGAGCAAGTGTATTGTTAATATTATAGCTTTTATTAATTATCTCCCTTTGGCGGATATTGTCCAACATAGCATCAATATCAGTTAAAAAGATAGTATCTCTAACAGCATAACAAAAGTTATTAAACCACACTTCAGATAGATGTTTTTTATCTAACTCTGAATATTTATACAGAGCGGAATTCGCGGGATTTAAGTTGTAAACAGGTTTGTTAAAAGAATTGTTGAGAAAAGCTGCCTTCTCTTTTTTTGATGCTGTTAAAACCTTAGTAG